>LR778134.1:1800000-2100000 GCA_902809935.1 Ruminococcaceae bacterium BL-4
TACGCCGAAATCAAGGCCCTGTGCGCCGGGGACGAGCGAATCAAGGAAAAGATGGACCTCGATATGGACGTGGCCAAGCTGAAACTCATGAAAGCCAACCATCAGAGCCAGCAGTTCCGGCTGGAGGATAATCTGCTCAAATATTTCCCGGAGGAAATTGAGCGCAACAAAGGTTTCATCAAAGGTTTGGAAACGGATATGGCGACGCTGGAGGCGCACCCGCACCCAAAGGACGGTTTTGCCGGTATGGTGGTGCGGGGCGATTCCCTCACCGACAAGGATAATGCCGGTGCCGCCATTCTGGAAGCCTGCAAGGAGGTCAAAGGGCTTGACCCTATGGAGATCGGCAGCTACCGGGGTTTTACCATGTCGCTGTCCGTGGAGGGGTTCGGACAAGATTTTATCCTTACCCTCAAAGGGCAGATGACCCACCGCGTCACGCTGGGCAAGGACGCGCGCGGCAATCTCATCCGTATCGACAACGCACTTGCCGATATGCCCAAACGGTTGCAAAATGTTCACTCCCAGCTTGATAATCTTCATTCGCAGATGGCGGCGGCAAAGGCCGAGATCGGCAAGCCATTCCCGCAGGAAGCGGAGCTTGCGCAAAAGAGCGCCCGCCTCGCGGAGCTGAACGCGCTGCTGGACATTGACAGCCGTGCTCCCGCCCAGCGGCAGGCGTCGGAAGTTCTGGAGAAAAGCGAAAGGCCCTCCGTGCTGGAGAGCTTGAAAAAGCCGTGTGTTCACGGTCTATTGGAGAAATCCCACAAACAAGAAATGGAGGCAAGATAATATGACAAGTGAAGAACTGAATACCGCGCTGTACGAAAAAATGTTTGCGGAGCAGGACGACTTCCGGAAAAAGCTGCTTACGCAGGCACCGGAGGAAATTCTGAAACAAGTCTATGAATACACTGTGCGGGAGGATATCCTGATGTCCCTTGAAAGCAACGATCTGACTGATGAACAGGCGTCCGCGCTTCTGAAATCTCCCAGCCCCCTTGGAGATATTTTTTCGGAGTTTGAAAGCCGGGAAACCGGATATATGGAGACGGTTTTGGACTGCATCACGGATAAAGCCAATGCCGTGTTACAGATGGAGGCGGCGCAGCGTCAGACACTTTTAAACACTCCCGTCTACAAATATCCGGCGACTTACGCCCGTGAGCATAATGAACTGGAGATTTACCGTGCGTCCCACAAGGCAAACATTGCCTGCCGGGATGCCATCGATGACGCCATCCGGGACAACTACCGCAATAATTGTCTCGGCAGCGACACCACAAAACAGGTCATTGCCGAGTTTGGATTTGACCGCACTCTCTATGTGCTTGCGAACACTGTCCGCGAGAAAGATTGGGATGGGCGCATTGACCGCAGAAATAAGGATTGGGCGCGGACGATTCCTGTCTTTGGGGATAATCGAAACCGGGAATTTATCGTAGATAGAGCGCATCCCGGTCTGGTAGACCTTTTCATCAATCAGGCGCGGCGGGACTATCTGCTGACCCAGCCTCTGACCAAAGAGGACATTCAGTCGGAGGCCGCGCGGCTGCTCCGGCGTCTGCAATCCGAGCGTGAACCGAACAGCCCCAGCGGTACGCATTTCATGGCGCAGATTTCGCCGGATTTTCTGATCCGTGCTTCCACCAAAGACCAGGACCGGCTGTTCACGCTGCTGCCGTTCAAATCTCTGTCCTTTTCCGCACTCAAGGATCGGAAAGGAATTTTCGCGTTCATCCAAAAGGATGAAAACCGCGACCAGCCTCTTCGCCAGCGCAAGCCGTCCGTGCGAAAAAAGCTGCAAAAAGCACAGGCCGAGCCAAAGCCGCCTGCCTCATCCAAGGGCAAAGAAATGGAGCTGTGACATGGCTAACCGCAACCGGCAAATTCAGCTCAAGTTTCGTGTTACCCCGCAGGAGCGTGAAATGATCGAACAGAAGATGGCGCAGCTTGGCACGAAAAATATGGCGGCGTATCTCCGCAAAATCTCCATCGACGGCTATGTCATCAGGCTGGAACTGCCGGAGTTGAAGGAGATGGTTTCCCTCCTGCGCCGGTCCAGCAACAACTTAAACCAGCTCACAAAACGGGTGCATGAAACAGGGCGCGTTTACGACGCGGATTTGGAGGATATCGTCCAAAATCAGGAACGGTTATGGCGGGCGACTACTGATATCCTCGTCGCGCTTGCAAAATTAAAATAGGGGCGTATACCCCGGAAAATGGGGCGGTTTACGGCATGTAAGCCGCCCCATTATTTTTCTGCCGCATCCTTGCAAAAAATTATTCGGAGCAGTATGGTAGTATCAGAAAATAAAAAAGGAGGCCGATATGATGAGGCTGATATTGAAAATACTCGCCGTTCCCATCGTCGTGGTGCTTACGCTGCTCGTCTGGATTTGCTCTGGTCTGCTATACTGTTCCGCTTTCATACTCGGCCTTGCCGGAACGATTCTCGGCATCCTCGGTGTGTTGGTTCTGATTACCGGAGCGATTACGAATGGAATTATAGTGCTGGTAATGGCATTTCTCATCAGTCCATATGGAATCCCGATAGCGGCAGCGTGGCTGATTGGGAAACTGCAAGACGCAAACTACGCGCTTCGAGATTTTATCACAGGTTAGAAAAGGCGGCCTGCGTATTACGCAGGCCGCCTTTTCTTGTTATTTACCTGAGATTGCAAATGCTTCAAAGAGCTTGTTCAAAATCTCTTTGGTGATTTCAAACTGTTCCGAAGATAATCGCGTAAGGCGCGTGGTTAACATCTGCGCATCATTCTCTGCTATATCATTGTCGAACAGAATATCATCGCTGGAGATGGACAATACCTGGCAAATACGCTGTAGAGTGGAAAGAGATATTCCCACCGTTCCCCGCTCCAGAGCAGAAACACTTTTTGGCCCCATTCCGATCAATTCAGAAAACCGATCCTGTGTTAATCCTGCTTTTTCCCTTGCGCACTTGATACGAGTGCCAACCTCAATGTTAATTTGCTTTTTGTCCTTCAAGCTAACACCACCTCATAATATTAGTTTATGTAATGGTGAGATTGACTTAAACACATTGTTGGAGTTATAATTTATCGTATTGGTAATGCGAATATGGTGAAGGAGAAAAACCAAGCGAGAATATTGGCATCTTTGAAATGGAGTATATCGTGATGGATAAGAAAAATTATGTTGAGCAACAAATTAGAGATAAGGTAAAGGGTTACAACCGTCGGAGAATCGGTATCGCTATTCCTATCGTCATAATGACGGCATTTCTGCTAATAGTTCCGTCGCTTGGAAATGAGGCTCTATCTATCCGCTTTTCTGTGCTTTGCTCCGTCCTACTTCTTTTTTCCTTTTTGCTGTTCGTGTTTTCCGATAGGAACGCAACTCTGATATTCCTTGCTGCAACAATCATTGTGGCCGTGCTACTCGTTTATAAACAAATACATCCGGAATCGTTTTTTATTCTTGTCTTGATAAATGTTGGTGCGTTTTTGCTTTCCAGAAAGAATGCCCATGATTTTATTCAGGCGGCCACGAATGAAATTGAGACTCTAAATCATTTGAAGATTGAAGCTACTACAGACAGCTTAACGCAGCTTCTTAATCGAAACGGTCTGGAACAAGCCGTTTCCACAGCTTGGGCGTTCTGCAAACGCGAAAAAAAGAATGTTGGCTTGCTTTTGATAGATGTTGACTATTTTAAAAGTTACAACGATACATTGGGTCATTTGAAAGGTGACGATATTCTAAAACAAGTAGCGCATAACATAAAAACTTGTTTCAAAAGAGAAACCGATATTATAGGCCGGATTGGTGGAGATGAGTTTTTAATTTTCCTATCGGATACAGGTAACGATCATATTGTAAAAATGGCACAGCTTCTTCTTTCAACTCTCACAGGTTTGAAAATCAAGGCATGTACAGGCTCTTTCCATTACTTATCTATAAGCATTGGCATGAAAACGGGTATACCGCAGGCAGACGATTCGTTTATTGACTTTTGTAACCGTGTGGACCGGGCTTTATACCACGCTAAAAAAAGCGGAAGGAATTGTATTTCTTATAACAGGGTTATTATCAGGAATCATACTGAGCAATCACGGGGCAATGTCGTGGATGGCGTAATTGCCACAGGCAATTTAAGGACAGGCTCTGCCTGCGAGGATAGCAAGAACTGAAATGCGATACGCTGTATCCTTCCTTGCTTTTTATCTGCGCTGCATCCATGTGTTGTACGTATTGCCCGCCATTTTCCGATAACGGGCAATACATTTTTCTATGCTTGAGGGAACAGGAAGAAATAAAGAAACGGCATAATTTTTACTATGTTATTCTGATAAACACAAAAAAATTATTCTGGCGAGGAGCGATAACTTGAATAAAAAGAAACAGATAATAGCGGAAAATGCCATCAGAACAATTGCAGAACGGGAAGGGGTAACAATCGAGTATGTAAGAAAGCAGATGCAGATTGCAATGATAAACGGTCTGTGCAGTACGGACCCTAAGATCAAAGCGTTTTGGAACAGTATTCCAAGGGAAATGGATATTCCCACACCAGAGGAATTGATTATGTACGTTTCCGGGATGATAAAAAAGAAATAACCATTATAACGACAATAATCGGCGCAGGGATTAAAACTCCTGCGCCAATTATTAGTTCAGGAAGGAGGTTTTGTTCATGGCAACAACGCGGCTGATGCCACTGCATACCGGCAAGGGCCGGGATGTCGGCACGGCAATCAGCGATATTATTGATTACGCGGAAAATCCGGAGAAAACGGATTACGGCAGACTCATCACCGGCTATGAATGCGACAGCCGGACAGCCGACGCCGAGTTCCTTTTCTCCAAGCGGCAGTATGCCGCGCTCACCGGCAGGACGCGCGGCGCGGATGATGTGATTGCCTATCATCTCCGGCAGTCCTTTGTCCCCGGCGAGGTCACGTCGGAGGAAGCAAACCGAATCGGTTGTGAGCTTGCCAGACGCTTTACGAACGGGAAACATGCTTTCATCGTCTGCACCCACATTGACAAACACCACATTCACAATCATATCATCTGGAATTCCACGTCCCTCGACTGCACACGGAAGTTCCGAAACTTTTGGGGAAGCACCAGAGCCGTGCGGCGGCTGAATGATACGCTGTGCATCGAGAACTGTCTGTCCATTGTGGAGAATCCGAAGCGGCACGGCAAGAGCTATAACAAGTGGCTGGGCGATCAGGCAAAGCCCTCCAACCGGGAGCTTTTGCGTATGGCAATAGACACGGCTTTAGATCAAAAGCCCGCCGATTTTGACGCGCTCCTGAAGCTCTTGCGGGAAGCCAGATATGAAATCAAACCGGGAAAAACGCTCGCCCTGCGCGGCAAAAATCAGAAGCGGTTTATCCGGCTGGATACGCTGGGCAGCGGCTACAGTGAAGCAGAGCTTCGGGCCGTCCTCTCCGGCGAAAAAGCACACACACCGCGCAAAAAAATCATCCGGCCCACGTCGGAAAAACAAGTCAATCTGCTGGTGGATATTCAGGCCAAGCTCCGCGCAGGGAAAGGCATCGGTTATGAACGCTGGGCCAAGGTGTTCAACCTCAAGCAGATGGCGCAAACATTGAACTATCTGACCGAGCACAATCTGCTGGAGTACGATGCGTTGGCCGCTAAAACGGCTTTGGCAACCGCCCGGTACAATGAGCTTTCCGCACAAATCAAGGCGGCTGAAAAACGGCTGGCCGAGATTGCCGTTTTGAAAGCACAGATCGTCAATTACGCCAAGACCCGCGACACCTATGTTACCTATCGCAAGGCGGGGTATTCAAAAAAGTTTCTTTCGGAGCATGAGAGCGATATCCTTTTGCACAAGGCGGCGAAGAAAGCGTTTGATGAGCTGGAAGTGAAAAAGATCCCCACCGTCAAGAGCTTACAGGCCGAATACGCGGCGCTTCTGACAGAGAAAAAGGCGGCTTATGCCGACTACCGTAATGATCGTGACGAGATGAAAGAATTGCTTACCGTCAAGGCCAATGTGGATCGTTTACTCGGCACCGACAGGCGCGAAGCGGAGAAAGAAAAAGAACATGGGCAGCGTTGAGCTGTCCATGCTCCCGGAAGCGTCCGCAGGACGCGCAGCCGCACAATTTATTGTGCGATCAGAGGGGATTGGGGGCCTGCCACCAACAAGCAATTTCCCGGTTTTCGCGCAAGCGAAAAATTGGGAAATGGGCATCGTGGGTCCCACGATGCATTGCTTGCTGGTTTTGTTCCGAATCTATTTCTTTAATAGCTGGCAGTTTAATAAAAGCGCCCATCTGAATGATTTAAATCTTTCAAATGGGCGCTTATTTATGGTTATTCTACTGTGATAACAGAGACGGGACAGTTATCCCGCGCTTCTGCTACTGAGTCTTCCGAAGATTCAGGAACAGGGTCCGCGCAAACCTCCGCATGCCCGTCATCAGCCATCCGAAATACCTCCGGACAGGTGGATGCACATAGCCCGCAGGAAATGCAGTTTTCTCTGTCAATTATCGCTTTCATATACTGATATTCCTTTCTGAATCAGGCATTCATGAACAGTTTGATGTCATCATCAACTGTTCCGACACCCGCGATACCGAATTTTTCAACCAATACCTTGGCCACATTGGGAGACAGAAAGCCCGGCAGCGTGGGGCCGAGGTGGATGTTCTTCACGCCCAAGTACAGCAAAGCCAAGAGAACGATGACGGCCTTCTGTTCGTACCAGGCGATATTGAAAGCAATCGGCAGCTTGTTAATATCGTCGAGTCCAAACACCTCTTTGAGTTTCAGGGCGATGACCGCCAGAGAATAGGAGTCGTTGCACTGTCCGGCGTCCAGAACTCTCGGAATACCGCCGATATCGCCCAGCTTCAGTTTATTATAGCGATACTTCGCACAGCCCGCCGTAAGAATTACCGTGTCCTTCGGGAGCTTCTCCGCAAACTCGGTGTAGTATTCCCTGGACTTCATACGTCCGTCACAGCCGGCCATAACCAAGAACTTTTTGATCGCACCGGATTTGACGGCATCGACGATCTTGTCTGCCAGAGCCATCACCTGATTATGGGCAAAGCCGCCGACAATGCTGCCAGTCTCAATCTCATCGGGCGCGGGAAGAGTCTTGGCAAGCGCGATGATCTCGGAAAAGTCCTTTTTGCCGTTCTCATCGGCTTCAATATGCTTGCAGCCGGGATAGCCGGTGGAACCCGTGGTAAAGATTCTGCCCCGGACCTCCTCACTTCTTGGCGGGACGATGCAGTTGGTAGTAAAGAGGATGGGGCCATGGAAGGAGACAAATTCCTCAAGCTGCTTCCACCATGCATTGCCGTAGTTTCCGGCAAAGTTGTCGTATTTTTTGAAAGCCGGGTAATAATGGGCAGGCAGCATCTCGCTGTGGGTATACACATCCACGCCAGTACCTTTGGTTTGCTCCAGAAGCTGCTCCAGATCGGTCAGGTCGTGACCGGAAATCAGGATCGCAGGATTTTTTCTGACGCCGATATTGACCTCGGTGATTTCAGGATTGCCGAACCGTGACGTGTTGGCCTCGTCCAGTAGCGCCATAACTTTGACACCGTATTCGCCGGTTTTCAGCGTCAGCGCGACAAGATCGTCGGCGGAGAGGGAGTCGTCCAGTGTTGCCGCCAGTGCCTCATAGATGAAGGCGTTGATGGTCAAATCTTCTTTTCCGATGTTTTTCGCGTGCTCGGCGTAAGCAGCCATACCCTTAAGGCCGTATGTGATCATCTCGCGGAGAGAACGCACGTCCTCGTTTTCGGTTGACAGCACGCCGACGGTAGCGGCCTTTTCCAGCATGGACGCTCTGGAACTTACCGTAAACGTGGCCGCATCGTGTAAACCCGCAGAAGCAACGGAATTTCTGAGCTTGTCTCTTACGGCAATCATTTTCATGATCTGTTTTTCAATCGAGCCGTCGTCGAAATTCGCGTTGGTGATGGTCATGAACAGGCTGCTGAGAACTTCATAATTTGTCTCGCCGAGGGTTTTGACGTCCAGCTTTCCTTTGACTACAATTTCTGAAATGCCCTTGAGCGTGTAAATCAGAAGATCCTGAAGCTTTGCCACTTCTTCGGTTTTTCCGCAGACGCCGCGCACCGCGCAGCCCTTTCCTCCGGCAGTTTCCTGACACTGATAACAAAACATACTCATTTTTGCTTCCTCCTTTAAAATTCAGTCTTCAACAGGTTCAAATTCATCTTTACCGACAAAACAAATGGGGCACTGCCAATCATCGGGTAAATCTTCAAATGCCGTACCGGGCGCGATGCCGCTGTCGGGATCACCAAGCGCGGGATCATAGATATACCCGCAGGGAATACACCTGTACTTTTTCATCCGGATTCCTCCTTCGCTTTCTCAGCTTTTCGGAGCAGGCGCCTTTACGACAATCAGCTCCAGCGTTTCGTCATGCACATTTCTGACATTCATTTTGGTTTGAAACGGAATTTTCAGCAGCGTTCCGGCCTCGTACTCATGGATTTCCTGATCATCAAGGCCGATGGAAAGCTGTCCTCGAATGACGGTCATATACACGTTTGAATTGGATAAGTGTTCCGGCAGCCCCTCGCCCTTGTTGAACACCATGTGGAGGTAATGCAGGTTTTCGTCAAATAAGATTTTTTCTATCGCTTTTTCATTGGAAGTGGACAGCTTATACTCTTTTTCTACCATAATAATAGACTCCTGTCAATCAAGAATTTTCCCGTCGGTTGAAATCGTGACAACCTGCCAGGGAATCATTTTGCCGCTGTTTTGAAGCGCTCTTTTTACTGCGTTTTCAATCCCGCCGCAGCAGGGAACTTCCATTCTGACGACCGTAACGCTTTTTATATTGTTGTTTCGAATGATCTCTGTGAGTTTGTCGCTGTAATCTCCTTCGTCCAGCTTGGGGCAGCCGATCAGGGTCACTTTGTTTCGGATAAACCTGTTGTGAAAATCTCCGTAAGCATAGGCCGTACAGTCGGCGGCGATCAGGAGGTTGGCGTCCGCGAAATAAGGAGCGTTGACCGGCGCAAGTTTGATTTGGACGGGCCACTGTGACAACTGGCTTTTGTTTTCGCTGATATTGGGATGGACGGCCTCACACTTATTTTCCCGATGGATGGTTTTAGACTGCGTACCGGGGCAGCCGCAGGCCAGCGTTTCTCCCTGTTTGCTCAGCATGTTTTTCTTCACGGCGGCTTCATCATATTCTTTTGCATCGCGTTCCTCGAAACTAATAGCCCCTGTCGGGCAGGCCGGCAAACAGTCGCCGAGGCCGTCGCAGTAATCGTCGCGGAGAAGCTTGGCCTTTCCGTTTATCATTCCGATTGCCCCTTCGTGACAGGCTTTTGCGCACAGTCCGCAGCCGTTGCATTTCTCTTCATCAATTCTGATAATTTTTCGAATCATGTTCCGTCCCCCACTTTCAAGTTGTTGTTGACTTTATGATTTGAGTTTACTATTCTTAAATTAATAAGTCGGTTGGAATTCCAACGAAGAGAGGATTTTATGAAAGATTATTTGGATGTGCTGAAGACAGTACGATTATTCAAAGGCATTGAAGAATCAGATTTACTGTCGCTTTTGTCTTGCCTTACCGCAAAATCGGTTCATTACGAAAAAGGGCAAACGGTATTTTCCCGCGGCGAAAGCATTGAAAAATTCGGCATCGTTTTATCGGGGCAGGTTCAGGTCGTGCAGGACGACTATTACGGGAACAGAAGCATTCTTGGAAAAATTGACATTGGAAATTTGTTTGGGGAATCCTTTGCCTGTGCGGAAATAAAAACGCTTCCGGTCAGTGTAATCACAACGACCGAAAGCGATCTTCTCTTTATCGACTGTCACAGACTTGCCGTTCCGTGCGCCAAGGCGTGCGGATTTCACAGCAGGCTCATTCAGAATATGTTGAATATCGTATCCATGAAAAATATAGCGCTGACGCAGAAAATTGAATTTACGTCAAAGCGTACCACTCGCGAAAAGCTCCTTGCCTATCTCTCGGCCGAAGCGAAGAAAGCAGAAAACACCCGTTTCAGTATTCCTTTTAACCGGCAGGAACTCGCGGACTACCTTTCCGTCGAGCGCAGCGCCATGTCAGCCGAGCTTTCAAAGCTCAGGGACGACGGCGTTCTAAGGTTTCACAAAAATCAGTTCGAGCTGTTACAAACGACCGGTGCAGTCGTCAGTCTCAATGATACCTCTGACCTTAATGATAAAATGAACTGTATTTTTCTTCGCAATGAATGAACATGATTATGGTACTGTTTGTTTCAAGATAATAATATTTTCAGGAGTCTATATGCAGTTTGTTCAGCAAATCGACATCCATGATTGTGATCTGTTTTGGATCATAGGTGATAAGGCCGTCTTTTCTCATTTTATTCAGCTCTCTTGACAGAGATGGCCTTTGGACCCCTATTTTTTCAGCCAGTTCTTTTTTGGTCATATTCAATTTAATAGTATTTGATTTTTGTATGTGGCATTCATAAAGCAAAAACTCAATGATACATTGTCTGATTGTCTTTAACGTTAATATTTTAATCTTGCCTGTTAAAATAAGCGTTTTATCGGATACAGACTGGAGAAAGCCCTTCAGAAATTTACTGTTATCTTGGCACAGCTTCAAAATCAATTCTTTCTTGATCTGGAGAATTTTCGCATCACACTTTGCGGTGATTGTCATGGGATAAAAGTTTCTGTGTGAAAACAGGAGATTTTCTCCCATAACCTCACCGGCCGAAAAACTGCAAATCGTGAGCAGATCCCCATCCGAATCAATTTTTTGTACTAAGACAGTCCCGCTCAAAATGATGTCAAGGCTTTCACATTTTTCGTTCTGAAGATGTACTATGGAATCTTTGAAGTAAGTGCTGGTACGGTAAAGATTATTTTGAAACAATTTATCCAGTTCATTATTCGAGAAGCACTTAAACAGATTTACCGTTTCTAGAAAAGAAATAAAATTATCCAAAATATCGCACCTCTCTTCAAAGGAGTAACCATGGTTACTCCTTTCACTTTTGTTTTTGATTATAATACAAAAGTATCAAAGATGAAAGGGGCCTTAAATGTTTTGGATAAAAAATATGAGGATCAAATCCTGAAATCGATGGATGCCGTGCGCGAAAAAGCACCAGATATCCCGCTGGATTATTTTTTCGATATCTGGAAGGGATTCTGGTTTGGGGAACAAAAGACAGAAATGCCGTCCATAGCGGTATTGGGAACCGGTATTCCTGAATTATATATTCGGGCTGCTGGTGCGAAACCGCTATTTTTGCTGGGAGGCAATTACTTTACGGATCAATACGCAGAACAGGTGTTTCCGCAGATTTCGGACCCTGTGCTCAAATCCGCAAGCAGCATTCTCTTTTCCGAACAGCTCTCCTGCATGAGGGATATCATCGGGATGGTTGTGTCGGTGAGCAACGCAGATACGCGTAAAGTTGTGTCTTATTTAAAAGACCTGGGGCATCCGGTGATTGTGATGGAGGAGGAGCCGTTTATGGATTCAAAAGCCACATCACGGTTTCGGTCGTCACAGATGGATTTAGTTATGGAGCTGCAAAAGCTCACACACCGACCGATCACCGCCAAGAGCATCCGAACTGCCGCGAAGCAAATCACCAGCGCACATGATGCCATCCGGCACCTTAAAACTATGGATATTCCGCAAATCGCAAAGGATTTTATCAAGCAGACCTATTATCTTGCTCCTGACATTCAGGACTGGACCGACCGCGTGAATGGATTCGCCGAGGAAAACCTGAAGCCGATGCCCGAAAACCGGTCCCATCTGCTGCTGATCGGGTCACCGATCTTTTTCCCGAATGTCAAAATCCCGACTGTATTACATAATGTCGGCATCCAAAATTATGAGAATCACTGCGGAGTCCCTGATCCGGAGGATTACACAGAGCTTATGGAGCATGATCCTTTCTCGCTGAATTCCATGTTCAGGGATCTGAATGAAATTCATTACAGATCGGCACAAAACGATATTGCTCGCGCACTGTGTTCTGATACTTCTTTCCTGCAAAACGCCAGCGGTGTCATATACCATCTGCTCAAGGGACAACTCATGTATGCTTATGAAGCGAATCGGATTGAAAAGGCCGCCATCAGGGCGGGGATTCCGTTCGTCTGCATTGAAACAGATTATACGAATGCCGATACCGAACAGATCAGAATCCGCCTGGAAGCATTTTCAGAACTGCTGACGCAGACCGGAAAACTGCCTGCGGCAGTATAAAAATAAATATTTATCAGCTTAAAACTCAAAGCGATTAAGGAGGAACTTATGCCATTCAGCTTTCTTTTACAAGAACTGCATCAAAAGGCTGCGGAAAAGATAAAAGCGGCAAAAGCGCATCGTAGGATTATTGCCGTCGTGATTGTAGCTGCTCTTGTCACGATCGCCTTTTTCACCATCAAAACGAATCTTGCGCGGAGCTCAGAGGTTGGGAACTCAGCACCCGCAAGCAATATAATGCAAAGCGCAGGGAACGCAGCCCAGCCAAACGGTGGCAATCAAACCGAAACCGCTATGCAGGCCAAAACACTTAAGCGCATTGAAAATGTTGCCTCTATTTTAGGTATTGCCGTATTGACATCGGGAGGCATGATAATCTATTACCAAAAAAAGAAAAAACGCGTTGCACCGCTTCCGGTACTGCGGAGTGAGGAGGAGACACATTGAAGCAGCGTAAAATTACGGCTTTCCGTATCATGTGTCTACTGATTGCCGTTGCTGTACTCGTTTTTCTGGGAAGCGGATACCGGATTATTATTTTGTTGCTCAGCATCTTCAGCGCTCTGGTTTTTGGGCGCCTCTGGTGCGGCTATGTCTGCCCACTGGGCTTTTATCAGGAACTGCTTTCAATGCTTCGGAAAAAACTGCATATTCCGACGTTCCACGTGTCATTAAAGGTGAAATCCTATTTGCGTCCGCTGAAATGGATCATACTTGTATATTTTCTGGCCAGCGTTTTGTTTTTTGGGTTGCGCCCAGTTATGTATATACGGCCCGACCTTTCCTTCAGCAGCGCAGATATGAGTATCTATAAAATCATTATTGTCGGTATTGTAACGGGAATTTGTTTTCTGAAAGAAAGGGCGTTCTGTAAATACTGCCCGCTAGGGACACTCCGGGGCTTTGTCAATAAAATTAGCTTCGGAAAAATTAAAAAGGACGGCACCGCGTGTACACACTGCCGCGCTTGTCTTGAATGTTGTCCAATGGATATCCGCTCCATTTATGAAGAACGCAACAAATCCGATATCACTCACTCGGATTGTATCTACTGTATGAAATGCATTGAGGCATGCCCGGAGCAGGATGTGCTTTCTTTTACCCTGTTTGGAAAAAAGGTATTGTCCTCCAAACGTAATAGTAAGCAGGTGAAATAATGGAAGAGCGTACATTAGAACGTTATAAGCGAAATATTTCGCGTGTTTCGGCTGGTTCACTGAAACAGTTGACATCTACGGGAAATGTTCCCAAGGAGCTTGAATATTTTACGAATGTTCTTAAAAGAACATTCGTCGATTTTGAAAAAGATGACAACGAGTACATAGGTAGCTACTGCGTGATGGTGCCGGATGAAATGATATACGCATTTGGCTACAGGCCGCTGCGCTTATGCGCTGGGCACAGCGTTGCGGCGATGATCGGGGATGAGATTGTCCCGCGTGATGCATGCCCAGTCCTGAAGGCAACTGCCGGTTTTCACGCAATGCGCGTCATGCCAATCTATCAGCAGTGCAGGCTGGCAGTGCTGCCGATGACCTGCGATGGCAAGCGAAAAAGCGCTGCGCTTTTGTCGCAGTACCTTCCGGTTATTCCCTTGCCGATTGAAATGGATAAGTCGGAGGAACGCTTTGCGCAGAACCTGCAAAACATGCATGCTCTCATGAAAAGTATTTCCAAAGAAACGGGCCGCAGGTTCTCCAACCGGAAACTGATTGAATCCTGCAAAAGCATTAATGTGGCACAGCAGGAAGCATATAAACTATACGGCTTGCTCTCATCCGACAATCCGCCTGTCACGGGTTCGCAGGTTATGGCAGTGCTGAACAGCTACTGTTACGATACGCCGGAAAGTTGGGCGCAGCACGCGAAAATATTGAATGCCGGACTTTCCCAAAAAGCAGCTGCCATGCAGCCTTTGAAAAGGGAAAAGCCGCGTATCTTTATTGCAGGCTCTCCCATTACATTTCCAAACTATAAACTGCCGTTTTTGATGGAAGGTCTGGGGGCACAGATTGTCGGAGACGAGACGTGTATGGCGGGGAGGCTTTTATACGACCCCGTTGTTCCTGATGAGTACAGTACAGACGGCATCTTACGTGCGCTTACGGCGCGATATGTTTGCGCATGTACGTGTCCGGTATTCGAGCAGACGGACGATCGCCTCAGCAGTCTCACAGAAAAACTGCGTCAGACGAAAGCGGAGGGCGTTATTTATCATATCCTGCGCGGCTGCACGCCTTACGACTTCGAATTGTCCATGGTGGAACAGCTGGCAGATAAGCTTGATATTCCGGTTCTGCGTGTGGAAACAGATTTCTCCGCCGAGGATGCAGAACAGGTAAAAATCCGCCTGGAAGCGTTTGTTGAATTGATAGAACAAAGGAGATAAATACATGGGAAACTATTACGTGGGACTGGATGCCGGTTCGACATACCTGAAAGCGGCATTGATAAAGGATAACTGTGTTTTAGGCGCTGAACTTCTTCCAACAGGCATCGACTGTGAGGAAACTGCGACCAAATTGCTGGAAAAGATCTATGCGAGCCAAAGTATCACACGCAATGATATCGCCGTAATCACCGCAACCGGATACAGCAGGCGCAGTATCGGCCTCGCAGATGCCACAATTTCAGAAATCACCGCTCATGCCTGCGGTGTACAATTGACAGCCCCTGAAAACGTGCATCCGCGCTTGATCATTGATATCGGAGGCCAAGACAGCAAGATCATCAGCCTTGGCCCCGATGGACATATCGTTAATTTTACAATGAATGATAAATGCGCCGCTGGAACAGGAAAGTTCTTGGAGGTCGTGGCTGATCTTCTGGAAACTACCATTGATCAGATTGCTTCGCTTGCGAAAGAGAGTACAGACCCCTGTCAAATCAACAGCACCTGCGCCGTTTTCGCCCAGACGGAAGTGATCTCTCTTCTTGCTCAAAAGAAAAGCCGAAGTGATATCCTTGCAGGTATGCATATAGCCATGGCAAACCGTATCGCCAAAATGGCGCGTAAATATAAGTCGGATGGCGATGTGATGATGACCGGAGGCGGCGCTAACAATGATGCTCTTCGATCTGCGTTGGAAGATGAACTGATGTGCGATATTTACAAAGCAAACTATCCGCAGTTCAACGGCGCAATCGGAGCTGCTTTAATTGGCATGCATAATACTGAAAAAATGCAGGTCCAAATTTCTTAATTTAGCACATAAAATTAAATATCAGAAAAGGCAAACTGACCGAAAGGCAGGGGCATAAAGCCAAGAGTCTAAGGTAAATAAGCGTACTATGATAGTCTGGTTGCAAAAAACATATCTTGACTCTGCTACTCCGGATAGAGTCAAGATATGTTTTGATTATGAATGATAAAACTATGACAGGAGTGATATTACAACGGAAATCAAATGGGTATTATGCCCTGTTTGTAATAACAAGACACGTCTAAAAATCCGTGAGGATACAATCCTTAAAAACTTTCCGCTATTTTGTCCCAAGTGCAAACATGAGACACTAATAAATGTACGACATCTGAAAATATCAGTTATCAAAGAGCCAGCCGCTGAGACGCAGAGCCGATAACATGTGAGATTAATCACAGTTATCGGCTCTCCTTGTACATGATCTATAAAGTTGATTGTACTTGCGGTTAAGTTAGTTCAAATACTATCCCTTGTTTTCATGGCGGAGTTCTTTCCAAATACCTCTTGCTGATGCAATAGCAATTTGCTGTTCTTGCTCGTTAGCATCCCGGAACTCCCGAATAAATTGTTCCTGCTCTGGCGTACCAGTTACATCCTCGGGACGAAAAATAAGATCAGCTGAAATACTTAATTCTTGAATGATTTTATAAAGGACCTCAAATGTTGGATTTCGTTTTCCAGTTTCAATGGCAATGATGGTCCTTAAAGAAACTTCTATTTTGTCAGCAAGCGCTGTTTGTGTCATTCCGCGCGATATACGAGCTCTTTGAATGATAGTACCCATTCGCTTCATGTCATAGTGCATTATGTATCACCTCTTATCTAAGTTTAGTAGAAAAAAGATGATTACATAATGTGGTTGTGCGTCATATTTACATGCAATATATTTCACAAAAAACAACAGCCGGACAAGGCAAGAAAAAAAAGACTGCTTTGGCGGGTTATATTAATGCATCCAAAATCAAATGAGTCACCTGCCAAAGCAAACTGAAAGGAGCTTTGGCAGATGTTGTTTTTACTACCAAAATACCACTTTTATAGAAAGGTGGCAGTTTAGCAGATGGCCTGAATATTCTATGGGCAACCTTCCAAGGTAATCGCTTAAAAAAAGTTATTGCTCCATAAGGATAAATTCTAACCTTGCATATGCAAGCTATGACATAATAGTATGTAATTTGTATCAATTTCGACGTACCATGCGGAGGATATTCTGCTTTGGTACGTTTTTTATCTTCTTTTCTCTGGATAAATATTTCTGGTACGTTATATCGACGCGGTGTGATATAAAGCCCCTCTGCCGCTCCCCTCCATCCTCTGTTTCGATTTGCCCAAGCCTAAAAATCGAAACGGAGGAAAGTCAAATGACAAACATCAATCTGCGGGACTACTATCCCGATTTCTATACCACCGACTGCATTATCGAGGTGCCGGACGAGATTGCGGCACTCATGGATTCCTATGAACACGCCGAAGCCGCCTACTATCTGCGGAGATACCGCCATAAAGCGTATTACTCTCTGGATCGCGGCGACGGCATCGAGCATGACATTCTGTTCGTGTCCCTGTCCCCCTGTGAAATCTATGAGCGCAAAGTGACGGTCGAGCAGCTTCATGCCGCCATTGCCGCTCTGCCGGACAAGCAGGCCAAACGTATCTATGCTCACTACTTCTTGGGGATGAGCAAAAGCGTCATTGCCAAGACAGAGCACGTTAATGAGTGTACGGTTCGCGAGTCTATTACATCTGGACTGAGAAATATGGAAAAATACTTAAAGCACTTTGCCTGACCCCCGAATCAGCCCCAAAAATGAAAAGGTTTATGAGGGATATGTTTTTATTCTTCTCTGAACCTCGAAAACTGAACAAGAGACAAGCCGGATACATACCGCAAGCAGCGGCATACAGGGAGCCGGACGGCGGGTGCGCCATGATCTTTCCTTGCGCGGGAGAGGGTGATTGGATATCAGCGTAACGGAGAGGGAGCGAAAAACACCAACGCCGCAGTCAGAGCAGCGTCCAACGAACGCAGGCGGCTCTGTGGCAAGCATCTGTATGTAATGAAACTTCCGTTCAGTCACAGTCCGAGCGTGATAAAACCGTCGCAGGCAATGAGAACGGCCCGCCATCAGAATGGGGGGAGGTGCAATTCCTATGGTAACAGGCACGCCGCCTGTTCGTCCGGAATGTCTGTAAACATAAAAAGCAAATCGAAACAAAGGGACAGCCGCGCCGAAACGCGCCAGCCGTATGGCTGCTTTAACCTGAAATCGGCGTGGCTGTCATTTTTATATGGGTATGGTTTGGAATGGAGGTGTCTCTTTATGGAGCAAGCCACACCATGCGGAAAAGCAAATACCTCCTATAAGGAGATCAAGATCGGTAATACGCTGTATCGCGTGACCAGCGTATTTTCCGGTGAAAAGGACTTGGGGCATACGTTGGAACAGCTCGCCGTTCGGCGCGCCATGACAGAGCTTACACCGCCCCGCGTCCCTTCTGCTTCTTAACGATAAAAGCCTCTCGGTCAGCCGCATCCTTGCGCGGCGAAAGCTCCCGCGTTATTCTAATGATGTCCGAGAGCCATAAAACCGCACGGGGTATGATGCTGAGATGATCGGGAGGTAAAACATAGATGATCGAAAAAACATACAACGTGGGCATCTACTGCCGACTGTCCAACGACGATGAGCGCGACGGCGAATCCGCCAGCATTGAAAATCAAAAGCTGCTTCTCCAACGGTATGTCCGTGAGCGCGGCTGGAATGAAATCGATGTATATACCGACGACGGATACTCCGGAACAAACTTCGACCGTCCCGGTGTCCAGCGATTGATTGAGGATGCCAAAGCAAAGCGCATTAACGTGATTTTAGTCAAGGACCTGTCGCGTTTCGGCAGAAACTACATTGAATTTGGGCAATACACGGATTACCTGTTTCCTTCCATTGGATGCCGCTTCATTGCGCTGAACAACGGCATCGACACGGAAAGCACCAACGGCAGCACCGATGTTATGTGTTTTTTGAACTTATTTAACGAGTTTTACAGCCGGGATACCAGCAAGAAGGTCAAGGCCGTAAAAAAAGCGTGTGCGGAGGACGGAAAATTCATGGGAACCTATCCCGCCTACGGCTACAAGCGCGACCCTGCGGATAAGCATCATCTTGTGATCGACGAGGAAACCGCGCTGGTTGTGCGCCGGATTTTCGCCATGCGCTGCCAGGGCATGGGGTTCCGTGCCATCGCCGTTGTGCTTAATGAAGCAGGCGTTCAGCCGCCCGGAGTGCTGTACTATCGGCGCAAAGGGCAAAGCGACCCGCGTAATGTCAACCATCAGTGGGCCGATACCACAGTCCAGGTTATTCTCCGAAATGAGGTTTATATTGGAAATATGGTACAGGGCAAGCACGGGACGCTTTCCTATAAATCCCGCAAGCTTGTAACCAAGCCGGAGGATGAATGGATACGGGTGGAAAAGACCCACGAAGCAATCATTCCCCGCGATGTGTGGGACACGGTTGTCAGCATTGACCAGAAGAAGGTGCGGAAGTCTCCCGCCGCCGCAGGCCGAAAAAGTATTTTCACCGGCCTTGTCTACTGCGCCGACTGCGGTTTCAAAATGCGGTCCCACAATGAAACCCGCAAGTACAGCGACGGCCATACGCAGATATTCCACTCCTTCATCTGCGGCAATTACAGCCGCAGCGGGAAAACCGCCTGCACTATCCACATGATTTATGAGGATGTGCTGAGTAAGCTCGTATTGGCGGATATCCGGGAAAAAGCGCAGTATGCGGAGTACGACCGGGACCGGCTTGTGGCGCAGATCACCCGTCTGAAGGACAAGGAAACCCGCAGCCGCCTGTCCTCTTATGAACAAGAGCTGAAAACGGCAACCGTCCGCGTTTCGGAGCTGGAAAAGCTGATGCAGAATCTCTATGAGGACAAATGCAAAGGCGTCATTCCGCAGACCGTGTTCCAGACACTGATGCAGAAATATGAATCCGAGCGCGCGGAAAAAGCCGCCGCTCTCCCGGAACTGGAACAAAAGGTCCGGGCGCAGCGTGGAAACAGGCAGGACGCGGATCGCTGGACGGATATCATCCGGCGCTATACGGAAATCACGGAGCTGGATGAAACCATCCTGTTTGAACTGGTGGACCGCATCGAGGTGGGCGAAACTCAAAAGCAGGGCGCCCTTCGCATCTGCGACATCAAGGTGCATTACCGCTACGTTGGCAATGTGGACGAGGCGCTGACGCAGGAAAAGAGGGAGCGTTATGAAAAAGCTGTATAAGGTCGGCATCTACTGCCGCCTGAGCGTGGACGACGCCTCCAATTCCGCGAAAGCGAAAAGCTACATCCCCGCCGACGAATCCGCCAGCATCGAAAATCAACGGGAAATCCTCTCCAAATTTGTGATGCTGAACGGCTGGACGGAGGTGAAAATCTACGCCGACGACGGGTACAGCGGCGGCAACTTTCAGCGTCCCGGTTTTCTGGAGATGCTGGAGGACGCCAGAAAAGGCATTATCAACCTAATCCTCGTCAAAGACCTGTCCCGGCTGGGACGCGACTTTGTAGAGGTGGGTCGGTACACGGACGTTGTGTTTCCCGCCCTTGGGTGCCGCTTCGTCTCCGTGTTGGACTGTCTGGACACCGAGGGCGACAATACCGATATGCTCCACTTCCGCAGTTTGATGAACGACTACCATTTGAAGGATTTAAGCAATAAAATCAAGTCCGTGCGGTACGCTAAAATGAAAAGCGGGCAGTTCCTTTCCGCTTACGCCCCTTACGGCTATCGCAAAAGCGAGGACGATAAACACAAGCTGGTGATCGACGAATACGCCGCAGACGTGGTTCGCAGAGCCTTTTCCATGCGGCGGGACGGCGCGGCCTATGGCAAGATTGCCGCCGCTTTCAATCAGGACGGCATCCTTCCCCCGCGCGGGTACTGGCACAGCCTGTACGGAACCGGCGAATGCCGGTATTCTCAAATTTGGACCTGCACAGCCGTAAAAAACCTTCTGAACAGCCAGGTCTACCTTGGAAACCTGCTGATGAATTATACCGGCTCCCGTTCCTATAAGGACGGCACGATGATTTATAAGCCGGAATCCGAGTGGATACGGTGCGAGGCAACCCATAAAGCAATCGTTACCCCGGAAGAATGGGAGGCCGTGCAAAAAATCAATCAGGCTGCAAAGCGCCGCGTTGAGAATAACCGAAAGCCGACCCGAAGCCTTTTCTCCGGCAAGCTGGTCTGCGCGGACTGCAAAGGTCCGCTTGGCGCAAGCACGGAGACACAGCATCGTAAAAACGGTACTGTAAAACGCTATGTTTCCTACTGCTGTGAGCGATATATCCAGTCGGGCCGGAGCGTTTGTTCCTGGCACCGTATTTATGAAATGACGCTGGCGCAGATCGTAATGGCTGAAATTAAATCGGACGCCGAGACCGTCACTCTGGATGAAGCCGGTGCGGTGGAAAAACTCAAGCGCCGGATGGCACAGTTTGATGAACAGCGCATGGCGAACACCCATCAGGAAATCGGAAAACTGCGCCGCCGCTTGCAGGAATTGGAGAGCATGACCGCAAAGCTCTATGAGGACAAGGTTAGCGGCGCGATCAGCGAGAGCACCTTTTCGGTGCTGATAACGAAAAACGAACAGGAGCGCCTTATCAAAGCCGAACGCTTTGACGCGCTTCTGTCCGAAGTTAAAAAATCCGACCAGGATGCCGCCGACATTCAAAATTGGGCGGCAACGATCCGCAAATATCTAAACTTACAGGAACTTGACCGGGAAACCATAGACGAGCTGATAGACCACATTGAAATTGGCGAACGCACCGTCGTTGACGGTAAGCGCAGGCAGGATGTTAACGTGTTTTATCGTTTTGTCGGGCAGGTCAACCGGGAATATGATATGCAATGAAAACAGGCCGACTTACAGGTTTTGAGTATTTTTTATCACGACTTTCCCCAATAACGCATGTTCTTCATTATGTTCCGGAACGGAGTGAAATCATCATCGTCTCTGGCACTGTCCACACCGTCGTTGACGGCAATTAGCCGGACATTTTTTTGTCGCAAAATCTCCATAATTTGGCCGACTTTGAGATAGTCGCGCTCCAACCGGCTCATGTCTTTCACGATGACGGCCTCGACATGCCCTGCTTCGACTTCCTTCATCATAGCCGTGGACCCCGGTCGGTCGAACCGGGTTCCGGAAATACCGTCGTCGGTGAAATGGGTCGGACGGGGAAAACCGTTTCTGCGGGCATATTCCTCCAGCATCTGCTTCTGATGAGATATGCTGTTGCTCTCACTCTGCAACTCGTCGTCGCGGGACAGACGTTCGTATAGCGGAGTTATTTTGTTCTTGACCATACCGCCAACCTCCTGTATGTAAAATGCTCTAAGCAGCTTCATTAACCATGACAAAAATCATGATAAATAAGCCTCTTAGAGCATATAACACCATAAACCTCTATATTGTATATTGTCGAAACAGTATTAAACTAAATATTAGAAAAAAATATTAGGGAAAAGTATAATATCCCAAATTAATCCAGATTAATATCATTCTACACTTTGGTGAGTATTGAGATTTCGAAATGCGCGAAATGCACATAAAAGGTTAAAAAGCACACTCGGTGAAAGCCGAGGCCGCAAAACTATAGGGCCCAGCATAATTGAGAGACCAAAGGACAGCCAGTTGCCGATGAAAATGATCATAGGCAACTGGCAAATTTTATGATGGTGGAAAAGTCAAATGATAAAACATGGCATAGCGTAAGCAATATTTAGGCTCAAAAAATGGCTCATCAATCCGGATGAGCCATTCATAAAATAACTAAAACTGCGCCATTTTATTAATGGAACCCGATATGTTGGGTTCGCAACTCTCGAACGCTATAAGAATGAAGAATTTTGGCACGAGCATCCAACCATTTACTTTAGCACGCTTTATGAAGAAGGGGAATATGAGGTCTTTGCAGCCATTGAAACAGACATTTATGCTGCTCAGAATTTACGTTGTTATAGTTATATTAATAAAAGTGACCAAACAGATTTAAAAAAATATATTTTGGCCATTCAACAGGCATCACTTTACAATACCGGTATTGATGTGAAAGATTCCGATGAACTGCTGACCCTTTCCACATGCAGTTACCATACTAACGATGGCCGCTTTGTGGTAGTGGCAAAGAAAATAATCAGTTAAATTGAAAAGGGGAGCCTTGCATGAGCAAAAAATTTCATTCGGAACCCGATATCGGAGCAAATCAACCGCAGAAAGATTACTTAGACAAATTAGAGAAATTGATTGCAAGGGTTCGAACTGGTGATATGGATGCCACAGCGCAATTTATACTACGGTATAATAAAAAAATCGTTTCTATTGCATTTGATGTGCTGCAGGATGAAGAACTTGCTAAAAAATCCGCTAAGAAAACATTGGAAGGTGCTGTGGAACAATTACGGCAGAATATACGGACAGGTGCGTTTGAACCTTGGCTCATGTGGTTGACACGCAGTGATGCTTTACAATATACGCAAGTGAAGCGTTTATGTAATACACAGGTAATGCAGCAAGAAGTGTTACAATCAATGGTCACAAAAGAAGGTGATGAAGTACCAGCAAACATTCATTTTACCCAGAGAAGCCCAGACAATGCAGCATCACCTGATTCCTCTGACATTATCCATAATGGAATTCCTGTGCCTCAAAGCGCTCCTGTTTTAAAACGCCCGCCAAACGCTTCCATTTTTCAGGAAGAGCGCGATGAATTTATTGAAAGCGATACTGAACGTCAAGGTGATAGCATTGTACCGCCAATCAATAATGAAAAACATAAAAGGGCAGGCCGAAGGTTCAAGTGCAAAAAACGGATGATGCAGCGTAAAACTATCGTCCTAAGTATAATTATATCCCTATTATGTTTGATTCTGCTATGGGCTTTATTTGGTACACTTGCAAGGAATTTTAACGTTTTCCCGGATTTGGGCTATAGCTGGTTTGATGACAACTTTTTTGAGCTCTTTTAACAGTCCTAAGGTGAAAAATGAGGCTTAGACATAGGCAAGCGCGAATATGGAAAGGCACAGCTTTCCGTTATGATTTTCATAAGACTCCCATATGGAAAATTTTAAGTATTATTATGTTGGGGCTGCTATTGGCAATTGGTATGTTACGGATTCCCCAGAAGCATGTAGTGCAAGGACTCTCTATGGAACCAACTTTAAATGAAGGCGACAACTTGTATTATACAAAGTTTCACAATCCGGCATACGGCGATCTGATTATATTTCAGACTCAGAACCCCAAATATGGCTACATGGTTAAGCGTGTAATTGGGCTTGAAGGAGACCAGATATCAGTGAACGCAGATGGCAGCGTAATTCGCAACGGAGAGCCGCTGATCGAACCATATATTGAGACGGACAAGTTAGGGAATAGCGCTATGGCAGAGGTTACAGTAGAAAAAGGCAAGCTCATTTGTTCTCGGTGACAACCGCGCTGTTTCTGTTGACAGCCGTGACACAACAATCGGACAAATCTCTAGAGAATCAGTTTACGGTACTGTTACCCGTTCCGTTCACATATTTCGATAGCTGTTGATCAAATATTATTCAAAATGTTTTTAGAAACAAAGGAATTGCCATTTTTAGAACGAAGTTATTTTAATAGTTTCAAAATAATGTCAAGCAGGTAGTTTATATCCTAGATGATATCATTTTTGAAATTGCAAAAGCACATCAAATTTCTAGCAATTTTTAAGTTTGGTGAGGCGTAATATATTTCGTTCGTACTTTCAAAAGCCATCCAAGTTTACAACTTGGATGGCTTTATTGTTTTTAAATAATTAAAAATCCATGTTTTTTCGCGGATAAACCTACTTGGCATTTTGATTTTCGTTTATCTTAAAAATGAAGATTGAGATGAAGAAATCCCAATATAGAAAGAATACTTACTGGAATTTTACCACCGGTCAGGAATCAAAAATCATCAAAGAATTCAGAAAAAAAGAAAAGCCAGAAAGCCTTATTGGCTTCTGACTTTTTGGTGGACCTGAACGGGATCGAACCGTCGACCTCTCGGATGCGAACCGAACGCTCTCCCAGCTGAGCTACAGGCCCAAATGCAACGTGAATTATTATCCCATAATTCATGTGCCTTGTCAAGATTTTTCCAGGATTATTTTCGATTCAGAACTTTCACCTGCAAACCTTCCAGAACGTTGAGCACTTCTTTGTTTTGTGCTGGATCTGCACAATCAGTACATTTTGCGTCGACGATAACTTGTGCCTGAGGAAGGGCAGCTTTCGCAAGGACGGCATTTGAAAGAACACAAATATTGCTTACAAGTCCACAAAGTTCGACTTCTTCAAAATTTTCTTTCTGAAGATATGGAATCAGTTGTGCGCAGCCAAAGCTGTTTTTTTCGAAGCAGTTTGCGTCTTTTAAAAGATCTCTTACTTTTCCATAGAGATTCCATCCTGGAGTACCGCGAATACAGTGTGAGACTGGTAAATGTTTTCCTTCTAAAGTGGAAAGATAATTATTTTCGTGCGTGTCCATTGTATAGAGAATGGTATCACCGCGCGTTTTTGCTTCCTGTATTTTTTTACAGATGGGGTCTTCCAGAAGAGATGCTTTTGGAAACCCTAGACTTCCGGATACAAAGTCAACTTGGTAGTCAATTACCATCAAAAGCCGTTTCATTTTTTATCTCCCTTTTGATTCTGAAGATTTGTTTTGCAGAATTCTTTCATGCAGCATTTTTCACAAAGCGGTTTTCTTGCGCTGCAGACAGCTCGTCCATGCAGAACAAGTCTATGGCAAAAAGCATTGCTTTCAGCCGGAGGGAGAATTGCCCGCAGTTGATTTTCAACCTTTCTTGGATCTTTTGTCCCGTCTGTAAGCCCTAGTTTTCCACAGATTCTGATACAATGTGTATCTGCTACGACGGCCGGTTTATGATAAATATCTCCAACAACTAGGTTGGCGGTCTTTCTTCCGACGCCGGGCAGCGTCGTTAAAATTTCAATCGTGTCGGGAACAACGCCGTTAAAATCAGATTTTAATTTGTTGCACATTGCAAAAATATCTCGCGCTTTTGTTTTGTATAATCCGCAGGAGTGAATATAGGTTGCAATTTCTTCTTCGGAACCTTCGCAAAAAGAATCAAGAGTTGGAAATCGTTTAAAAAGAGCAGGAGTAACCATATTGACCCGTGCATCTGTACATTGCGCAGAGAGGCGGGTAGCAATTAAAAGCTGCAGCGGGTCCTCATAAGTTAGGGAACACTGAGCATCCGGATATTCTTTTTTTAAGGCTTCTACGGCGGCGAGCGCACGTTGCTTTTTTGTCATGATGTATATTTCCTCCCAAAGTTCTAATAAAGATTGTATCGCAAAATTAGAAAAAGAACAATTCCTATTTTTAAAGAAATTGTTTTGACGAGATGAGAGGGAAAACTTGTCTTTTGCAGGATGATGGGATATAATAATTCAAAACAACTTGAATCAGAAGGGATGCAGCGGATATGTATAATGATATGATGGATACCATTGATTTTGTAAAAAAAGCAGATCCGGAAGTCGGCGATGCGATGCAGCAGGAACTTTCTCGTCAGCGCAGAAATTTGGAACTGATTGCATCGGAGAATATTGTTTCACCGGCTGTTATGGCAGCGATGGGCAGCGTGCTGACGAATAAGTATGCAGAAGGCTACCCAGGCAAGCGGTATTACGGCGGCTGTCAGTATGTAGATATCGTGGAGAATATTGCAAGAGATCGTGCCTGCAAACTTTTTGGCGCAGAGCACGCAAATGTGCAGCCGCATTCCGGAGCACAGGCGAATCTGGCGGTTTATTTTGCATTTCTAAAGCCCGGAGACACCGTGATGGGGATGAGCCTTTCAGAAGGCGGCCATTTGACCCATGGTTCTCCTGTTAATATGTCCGGCAGCTATTATCACTTTGTCCCGTATGGAGTTAGTCCTGAGACCGGACGAATTGATTATGATAAAGTCAAAGAACAGGCGATGGAGTGCAAGCCGAAAATGATTGTTGCGGGGGCCAGTGCATATCCTCGTATCATTGATTTTGAAAAGTTTCATGAGATTGCCGACAGCTGTGGTGCTATGCTGATGGTGGATATGGCGCATATTGCTGGCTTAGTGGCAGCGGGACTTCATCCAAATCCGGTGGAGTGGGCCGATATTGTTACGACTACAACACACAAAACACTTCGCGGCCCGCGCGGCGGCATGATCCTTTGCAAAGAAAAGTATGCAAAGGCCATTGATAAGGCGATTTTCCCGGGAACACAGGGCGGCCCTTTGATGCACATCATCGCAGGAAAAGCGGTTTGCCTCGGAGAAGCACTAAAGCCTGAATTTAAAGAGTACGGCAAGCGGATTGTAGCAAATGCCCAGGCTTTGGCACAAGGACTTTTAAATCGTGGAGTACATTTGGTTTCGGGCGGCACGGATAACCATCTGATGATGGTCGATCTGACAGGCTTGGAGTTGACCGGAAAAGAGCTGGAACATCGTCTTGACGAAGTTCGGATTACAGCAAATAAAAACACGGTTCCAAATGAGCAGCGCAGTCCTTTTGTAACGAGTGGCTTGCGTTTGGGAACGCCGGCAGTTACAACGCGTGGATTGAAGCCGGAGGATATGGATGTAGTTGCTGAGTGCATTGCGCTTGCAATTAACGATTTTGATAACAGCAAGGAAACGATTCTCAGCAAAGTTAACGCAATTTGTGAGAAATATCCGCTTTATGAAAATTGAACCGAATCTCTGACAATGAGCGTTTTTGGAGAGCAGGGGGAAAAGCCTTCTGCTCTCTTTTCGAAAAAGGAGTGATTGTGATTGGCTTCTCCGTTAGCAGATAGACTTCGCCCTAAAACTTTAGATGAAATCGTTGGACAACGCCATCTTTTGGCACCGGGCAGACCGCTTCGGAAAATCATTGAAAGCGGAGAAATTCCCAATATGGTTTTTTATGGGCCTAGTGGGGTAGGAAAGACCACTTTGGCACGTTATATTGCGCGCCAGACCAATAAAAAATTATGCAAGCTGAATGGAACGACGGCCAGTACTGCTGATATTCGTAAGATTGTGGAATCCATTGGAACGTTAGATGCTGTTAATGGGATCTTGCTCTATTTAGACGAGATTCAATATTTTAATAAGAAGCAGCAGCAGACACTTCTGGAATTTATTGAAAACGGAGACATCACTCTGATCGCTTCTACAACGGAAAACCCTTACTTTTATGTGTACAGTGCAATTTTAAGCCGTTCAACAGTTTTTGAATTTAAAATTGTTACGCCGGAAGAAGTAATTCCTGCGGTGAAGCGGGCATTCCGATTTCTTTCAGAAGAACGCGGAGCGGAAATTTCTGCTTCGGAAAAAGCAATTCAGCTAATTGCGACTGCCTGCGGCGGAGATGTGCGAAAAGCAATGAATGCGGCGGAACTTTGCGCGTTATCTGCAGAAGAAAAAGACGGCACGTTGGTGGTGACCGAAGAGCTTGCGAATGAATTGACGCAGCGCAGTGCACTTCGCTATGACCGGGAAGGCGATGAGCATTATGATATTGTATCGGCTTATCAAAAATCCATGCGCGGTTCAGACCCAAATGCCGCATTGCATTATCTCGCGCGGCTTTTAGAGGCTGGAGACTTGCCGAGTGCCTGCCGCCGGTTAATGGTTTGTGCGGCGGAAGATGTGGGGTTGGCTTATCCTCAGATTCTCTCAATTGTAAATGCGGCGGTTTCTATTGCACAGCAGGTGGGATTGCCGGAGGCGCGGATTCCGCTGGCGGATGCGGTGGTTTTGGTTTGTCAGGCTCCAAAGAGCAATTCTGCGTATCTTGGAATTAACGGGGCAATGGAAGATGTGAAAAAGGGAGAGATTGGGGCAATTCCGAGACAGCTGCAAAATCGCCATTATGATGGAGAAGATGCAGAACGAAAGGGTCAGTTTTATCAATATCCTCATGATTTTACAAATCATTGGGTAAAACAGCAGTATTTGCCTGATATTTTGAAAAATAAGGAATATTATCTTCCAGGAGAGAATAAGATAGAACAGTCCTTTGCAGCATATTGGAAACAAATTAAGAATTTTTAAAAGGCACTTGAAATAACATTTGAAAAGTGATACTATTAAAACGTTTAGGGCATTTTAAGAATTCATGAAATGGAGGCGGTAAAAAGATGAAAAGAGAGATCCTTTCGAGCTTATCGTACGGGATTTATGCACTTGGCGTAACCAATGGAAAATGTGCATCGGCCTGTATTGTCAATACCGTCACCCAGGTTACGAATCAGCCTGATCGTATTCTTGTAAGTGTCAGCCATGATAATTACAGTTGCCAGTGCATTAAAGAAACAGGTATTTTTACAGTCAGCGTATTGAGTGAAGATACTTCTGGAGCGGTAATTGGAGCTCTTGGTTTTGCATCTGGAAAAAATGGAGATAAGCTTGCAAACATTCGTTATAAGATGTTGCGAGAGGGCGTTCCTGTTATTAAAGAGAATATTTGTTGTTGGTTTCTTTGTCAGGTAGAAAATCAGATGGAAACTGATACACATACCATCTTTTTTGCAAGAGTTCTTGCAGGAAGCGAAAAGACGGAGCGAGTTCCAATGACGTATGATTATTATCGTCGTGCGATTAAAGGAACGGTTCCAAAAAATTCACCGGTTTATTTTCCAGCAAGACCGGACGATAAGGAAGAAAATGATCAGAGTTTTACTTGCCGAATTTGTAAATTTGTTTATGATGATCCGATTGTTCCATTTGAAGAATTACCAGATGATTGGGAATGCCCAATTTGTGGTTCTCCGAAATCCGCATTTGTGCGAAACTTATAGAATTAAATGAATTTAGAAGCCACCCGGCACAAAGAATGTGCCGGGACGGGCTTCTTTTTTTGCAGTCACAATTGACTTTTATGGAAAAGATCTCAAACGGCCTGCATTTTTTGGACAGGCCGTAGAAATAAATACTTGAGTTTTTAGGAGCGTGGAAAAATGAGCAAGAAAATTATTGGAGTGAGGGAGAAGCCGCCTCTTCGGCAGGCAATCCCACTAAGTATTCAGCACATGTTCGCGATGTTTGGGGCTTCGGTGCTGGTCCCGTCTTTGTTTCACATTAACCCTGCAATTGTGCTTTTGATGAATGGTTTGGGAACTTTGTTCTTTATCTTCGTGACAAAGGCCAAATCCCCAGCTTATCTTGGTTCCAGTTTTGCATTTATTGCTCCGGCAATTATTGTGATGACACAGCATGGGGATCCGTTCTTTCCAAATTATCCTGCCAATCCAACAGCAGAGCAGATCGCGCAGCATATGGACGCATTTTCTTATGCACAGGGCGGATTTGTAGCAGTTGGACTTCTTGGCTGTGTGCTGGCAGCAATCGTTTATAAGTTTGGTACAGACTGGATTGATGTGATTTTACCTCCTGCGGCAATGGGACCGGTCGTTGCACTGATTGGTTTGGAACTTGCAGGCAATGCGGCTTCTACTGGAGGAATGTTACCAACAAATGGTGCTTCCGTTGATCCGAAAAATTTTGCGGTGTTTGCGATTACGCTTGGGGTCGCTGTATTTGGTTCTGTTTTGTTCCGTAAGTTTTTAAGTGTTATTCCTATTTTAATTGCAATTGTCTGCGGATATGTGGCAGCTTGTTGCTTTGGATTAGTGGATTTTACTGCAATGCAACAGGCAAGTATATTTTCACTGCCGCATTTTCAGCTCGCTAAGTTCGACATCAATGCGATCCTTACGATGATTCCAGTACTGCTTGTGATTATGAGCGAGCATATTGGGCATCAGATTGTTACCAGCGAGATCGTTGGAAGAAATCTTCTAAAAGATCCTGGTTTACATCGTTCCCTTCTCGGCGATAATTTTTCCACAGCTGTATCCGGTTTGATCGGTTCTGTTCCGACGACTACTTATGGCGAAAATATTGGCGTAATGGCGATTACAAAGGTGTATAGTGTTTGGGTAATTGGCGGTGCGGCTGCACTTTCCATTGTTTGCTCATTTATCGGCAAATTTTCTGCTTTGATTTCGACAATCCCGGGTCCTGTTATTGGTGGAATTTCGTTCCTGCTTTATGGAATGATCGGTGCTTCCGGATTGCGGATTTTGGTTGACAAAAAAGTTGATTTTGGTAAAGCAAGAAATCAAGCATTAACGGCAATCGTTTTTGTGACCGGACTTTCCGGAATTTCCCTGAATATTGGAAATGTTCAGCTAAAAGGAATGGTACTTGCATGCATCGTAGGGATGGCAATGGGAATTCTATTCTATATTTTTGATCGTATGCATTTGACAAATGATAAGGACGAAGAGTGCGAATAAAAACATTTGGAACTTTTAAAAACTTTTATTTAGGCAAAACTGTCTAAGGAAAAGTTGTCTTTGCTTGTAGAAAAAGTTGAATCATGTTATAATAAGCAAACATTGATTTTTGAAAGACCAAACAGGAGGATCAGAATGAATCAGTCGGAAAAAAAGGCACTGCAGATTACAGCGTGCAAAGTACGGATGGGTGTAATTGAGGGAACTTTTCATGCAAAGTCCGGTCACCCGGGCGGATCGCTTTCGGCGGCCGACGTGTTTACCTATTTATACTTTAAAGAGATGCGCGTAGACCCGAAAAATGAGAAAGACCCCAATCGGGATCGGTTTGTACTTTCCAAGGGACATACTTGCCCGGGACTCTATGCAGCTTTGGCACTTAAAGGATATTTCTCATGGGAAGAGCTTAAGAGTCTGCGTCATATTGGCGCTATGTTACAGGGACATCCCAATATGCTGGATACTCCCGGGATCGATATGAGTTCCGGTTCTTTAGGACAAGGTGTTTCTGCTGCAGTCGGGATGGCACTTGCAGGGAAAATGGACAAAAAAGACTACCGTGTCTATACGCTTTTAGGAGACGGCGAAATTGAAGAGGGCCAGGTTTGGGAGGCCGCAATGTTTGCTGGTCACCATGCACTCGATAATCTTTGTGTGATTGTTGATAACAACGGTCTTCAGATAGACGGATCGATCAGTGAAGTAGGCGGTCCGGCTCCTATCGATAAAAAATTTGAAGCATTCGGATTCGATGTTCAGGTAATCAATGGTCATGATTTTGATGCCTTGGAGTGCGCTTTTAATCATGCAAAAGAGATTAAGGGAAAGCCGTCCTGCATTATTCTGAAGACAGTAAAAGGAAAGGGCGTTTCCTTTATGGAAAATCAGGTAGGCTGGCACGGAAAAGCGCCGAATGAAGAACAGTATCAAACGGCGATGAAGGAATTAAAAGAGACCTTGACCGGATTGGAGGCAGAATAATGGCTGAGATGGTAAAAAAAGCAACGCGAGAAAGCTTTGGATTAGCAGTCACAGAATTAGCTGCCGAAAATCCGAATATTGTCGTATTAGATGCAGATCTTGCAGCTGCGACAAAGACTGAGATTTTCAAAAAAGCTTATGCTGATCGTTTTGTTGATGTAGGAATTGCTGAATGCAATATGATTGGAATTGCTGCAGGTCTTGCGACGACCGGAAAGATTCCATTTGCTGCAAGTTTTGCAATGTTTTCCGCAGGACGTGCATTTGAGCAGGTTCGCAACTCTGTTGGATATCCGCATTTGAATGTAAAAGTAGTTGGGTCTCATGCCGGTATTTCAGTCGGCGAAGATGGCGCAACGCATCAGTGCTGTGAAGATATTGCTTTAATGCGTACCATTCCGGGAATGGTCGTTTTAAACCCTTCTGATCATTATGAAATGAAAGCTGCAGTCAAAGCAGCCGCCGAGTATGTAGGTCCTTGCTATATTCGTCTGGGACGTTTGGCAGTAGAATCATTCCATAATAATGATGATTACCATTTCGAAATTGGGAAGGGCATCACAGAACGAGAGGGTAACGATATTACGATCATTGCCACCGGACTGATGGTTTCGGAGGCAATCAAAGCAGCTGATCAGCTAAAAAAAGAAGGAATCAGTGCTCGTGTGCTGAATATCCATACAATTAAACCACTGGATAAGGAACTTATCTGGAAAGCTGCCAAAGAAACCGGAAAGCTGATCACAATAGAAGAGCATAATGTGATTGGTGGATTGGGCGAAGCAGTCTGCGGGGCAGTCTGTGAAAAGTGTCCTGTCCCGGTGATTCGCATGGGTGTGCAGGATACATTCGGACATTCCGGTCCAGCGCTTGATCTTTTAGAGGAATTTGGCTTGTGTGCTTCCAACATTGTGAAGGTGACAAAAGAAGCATTAAAGAAATAAAGTAAAATGTTATTTTAAAGTAAAACGTCAGGAGCACCGATTTTTAATATCGGTGCTCCTGGCTTTTATCTTTTAGATGAATTGGATTTGGCAAGGCGTTCTCTTGCACCTTGAGGTTTTGGAATAGAGAAAAGATCCGTATAGGATTCGGCTTCTGAAGCAAATTGTGGAGGAGTTGGGATTAATCCGGTGCATTCAGTGGAGGCAATGACGTCAGTTGAGGTAGCAATGTCATCGGCATTATCCCACGTATCCGACGGAAATTTTGGATTCTGTTTTTCTTCTTCTTTGAAATCCCTTTTCATGAGATCATCCCTTTCCGTTTCTATTTTTTACAGAAAATAAAAAGATATGAAAGAGAAAATTTGGAGACATTTTTTCCTTTTATTAAACTGTTTTTTTGTAATCAGACTTGCAATTTTAAAAAATATATGATATTATTTTAAAGCTGTCGCGGTAATTAGTCTTAATTTGCGTCAGTTTAAATCTGGGGCATTAGCTCAGCTGGGAGAGCGCCACACTGGCAGTGTGGAGGTCAGCGGTTCGAGCCCGCTATGCTCCACCAAAGCACGATTATCCAAACTTCATCTTTTTGGTGAACTGGTTTGCGTTAGTCGTAAAGAGATCGCAACAACAGCGATAAACAACAAAGTCCTCTGCAAGGTGATAAGGCTTGCGGAGGACTTTGTTGTTATGTGTAAACTTTTCTTTTGTGTTCATTTGAAGATAACCCACACCCCATAATGTAATTCACCAATTTATTTTATAATTTGACAAATTCTTAATATTTTGAATATGTTAGCGTATAAATTTACCGACTTTGGTGGATACCTCTATCGATATGGTTTGCCCGTGGACCTTTATAAACCTCTAAGATTTTTCATTCCCTCTGAATTGGTGGGACGGAAGAATTAGTGTTCTACACCCTTGTTACCATAAATGTCTAATACTTTTCCGGGGAAATTCATTTATGTACGGCGAACAATCAAAAAACGACAATGAGTTATGTTATTATGCTCCTCGTTGTTTAATATATCCGATTACCACGCAAATAACTGCCACAATAAATGCAATCGCTAATTTCGTAAATGAACCACTATACAGTTTAGTAGGTTGGTCTATGCAGTAACATACTTGAATTTGGCTACCGACTACAGATGACATAGGTACTTGTATTCTATTGCATGATGTATATGTTTTTCCGTCAACATTGTATCTCATGATAGCCCATTTGGAATTATTTTTACTTCCAGATACGGCAGTTTTAATATTAACGATTGTTCCAATTACTGTCGATGTTTTCCCATTCATTAGAATTAGGCTTATGCCTTCAACAAGAGCAAAAACAATGCACGCCAAAGCTATAATATATAAGAATATAACATCTTTTTTCATATGATTTATCGCTGCCTTTAATTATTTTTTCTTTTTTCGAGCTTTATAAATAAGATTGATAATGGGTAGGATTACAAATATGGCTACCATCCAGTCCGGGAAATATGGCATAAAGCAAGTTCTCCTTTTAAAGCATCACACTATATCAGGTCTTTTTTACTATATATCCTAATGCTGATTAATATGGATACAGCAAGAAAAGCCAAACTGACCAATGCAACTATCACACAAAAAAGTGCAACAGGAGTTGATTGGATGACAGCCAAATAGGGATTCCCGTTTATTTTTAATAGCTGTGGGAGCAGAATTGGAGAAGCCGTAAAAACAACAATAAAGAAAAATTTTGTTTTTTCATATCCAACTTTAAATTGGATCGGAAGGTAGATACTGATGAGCAGAGATATGCCAGCAAAAGCGGCGATCACCATTTCAAAATTAAAATTTCCAAGCTCCGGAAGAAGCAGCGTTTCAATCCAATAAATTACGCAGCAGGCGGCAAAGATCACCACGTAGAAGCCGTATTTTGACATAACAATCAAACTGCGCGGATAAGGGGTCGCACATAACATGACCGACGCTTTCGGGTATTGGAACTCCTTCATGGAAACATACATTAAAAGCATGAATACGGCAAATACAGCGGAGATCACAAAACTGATGGAGCCTGCCAGCTTCGGCATACGCCACAAAATAAACGGTGGGATCAAGAGAACGACTATGAACATAAACCAAACATATTTTTTAGCGATTACAAAGTCCTTTTTTATCAGATGAAGTAACATTATTCCTTGTCCCCCTCAAGATTGCCGAGCATAATATCTTCGATTGTAGGTCTTTCAATGACAATTTCCGACAGACATTCCTGTACTTTTTTGATTTGATTGGTAACTCCTGTAAAACCAAAATTCGTCGTTTTGATACTTTGAAAAAGCTTATGATTCTCTTGGTCCAGTTCTTTTGTATCTCCTTTAACCACTCGATAGCTCTCTAAAAGAGTATCCTTTTCTTCTTGAAAAACAATCTTACCGTGGTCGATCATAATGAGCATGTCGGCGACCTTCTCAAGGTCGGATGTGATATGTGTCGAAAAGAAAACGCCTTTGCCGCCTTCCTTCATATAGTCTGTCAGTATCGTGAGCAGTTGGCTGCGGATTAGTGGGTCAAGGCCGCTGGTGGGTTCATCCATGATCAGAAGTTCTGCTTTATGGGAAAGAGCAAGCGTAAGAGCGTATTTCATTCGCATACCTTTTGAAAGTGTGTTGATTTTTTGCTTCTGATTAAGAGAAAAACGATCCATGTAGCCTTTATAATCCTGTTCGCTCCATGAAGAGTAGGCGGGGGCTATAACATTTTTCATTTCCGACATGGTGAGTTCATCATAGAAACCGCCATCGTCCATTACAACACCAATGCGGTTTTTCAGTTCGCGTTCATGCTTTTCCATATCTAGCCCAAAAATCTTTATGTTTCCGGACGCGTTTGTGGCCAGTCTCAAAATAGAACGAAGCGTCGTCGTTTTTCCTGCCCCGTTTACACCAATAAATCCGGTAATGCAATCCTCCGGTAAGGAAAAAGTTACATTCGATAGCGAAAAATCACCGTAAGACTTGTTTAAACCCGTTACTTCTAATATATTAGTCATTTCAGTCACCCTCGTATAAAATGTCCATCATGGCATTCAGCTCTTCTTTTGTGATATTCAGCGACTTTGCAGTCTGTATCATATCCTGCATTTTTTGCTCAACAATACGACGCTTTGAATCACGAAGCAAGTCAATATTGCTTGCAGTTACGAAGGTCCCGATGCCTACCTGACTTGTGACAAAACCTTCCTGCTCCAATTCCTCATAGACCCGCCTAATGGTTAAAACACTGACCTTTAAATCGTTGGCAAAACCTCTGATAGAAGGCAGCGGATCTCCTTCAACCAAATCTCCCTTGAGAATTGCATCCTTTATCTGATCTTCAATTTGCTGATAGAGCGGACTATCAGTAGTATTTGATATAATAATCTTCACAAGTTCACTTCCTTATGTAATGTGATGCTATTACATACACACTATACACTTGCATCTCATTGTTGTCAATAAGTTTTTAGGATGCTGACTTTAGAACAGTTCTGTGGTTGGTAAAATAAGTTGCGGGAATAATTTTCTTACGGCGTAGATGGCTTTTTGATGCAGTCTGTCTCAAAGTTCTTTCTTCCTGCGCCGTAAAGCTTCCTGTTCCGATTTTTTATCTGTAAGATGATTTTCATACTTTCTCAGTTGCATTTGAAAAAAGATTCTGATAGAGTATAAAAGTAGATGGTTATTCATAAAATCCAAATGCCTGTCAATTAGGAGTAAAAGCATGGACAACGCAAGTATAGAAGAATTAGTTGGAATTATTATTTGTATTATATTTTCTGCATTTTTTTCCGGAACCGAAACGGCTTTTAGCATGGTAAACCGTACAAAGTTAAAAACAATGGCCGCAGACGGCAATCGCAGAGCAAAGTTGGCTTATTCGGTTGTAGAAGATTATGATCGACTTCTTTCTACTATTTTAGCCGGAAATAATATTGTTAATATTCTTTCCGCTTCTCTTGCTGCAGTTTTGTTTACTCGCTTTTTTTTAGATAAAGGAGTAACAATTTCAACGGTTGTTATGACGATTGTGGTGCTGGTCTTTGGTGAGATATCGCCGAAGAGTCTTGCAAAAGAAAATTCTATGCAAATCGTTTTGCAGTCGGCGCCTTTTTTAAAGTTTCTGATGGTCCTTTTTACCCCGATTAACTTTTTGTTTATGCAGTGGAAGCGGATTTTAACGCATCTTTTTAAGCATAAAGAATCCGATGTGATGACGCAGGAAGAATTGATGACGATTGTTGATGAAGCGCAGAATGATGGTGGGATCGATGAACATAATGGAGAATTAATTCGTTCTGCGATTGAATTTAACGATTTGGATGCAGGAGATATTTTGACGCCGCGTGTTGATGTGGTCGCGGTAGAAAAGGAAACTCCTCTGGATGAAATCACCGATTTATTTATGAATCATGGCTTTTCAAGAATTCCGGTCTATGAGGAGTCAATCGATAATATTATTGGTATGATTCATGAAAAAGATTATTTTAGAGGGCTTCATACCGGAATGACCTCGATTGAAGGCATCGTTAAAAGCGTTATTTATATTGGTTCCGGAATTCATATCAGTGACCTTTTGCGCCAGCTGCAGCAGTCAAAGACTCACATGGCTGTTGTAGTAGATGAATTTGGTGGGACAGAGGGTATCATTACGATGGAAGATATTTTGGAAGAATTGGTCGGAGATATTTGGGACGAACATGATGTTGTCGTTGAGTATTTCAAAAAAATTGGAGAGAAGCGTTATGCAGTGGACTGCAGTGCCGATCTGGATGACTTTTTTAAATTCTTCCAGTTCCCGCTTTCTGCAGAAAACTTTGATTATGTAACGGTCAATGGCTGGGTGATGGAGCATCTTGGCAAAGTTCCCGCGATTGGGGATAGTTTTACTTATCGGGAAAATCGTATTACCGTCACAAAGACAACTTCACGCCATGCAGTACAGGTTATTTTGCAGCAGCCTGAAAAGGCAGAAGGAGGCAAGAAAAATGATTGATGCAATGACTTCGATTGTTTTTCCTGTATTGAATCTGGAAAAGGAAATTGAAGGGATTCTGTGCAGAGAAAAAGAGCAGACAGAAAATCTGAACACAGAATTTATTATTGTAGATATGGGATCCTCAGATCGAACGATTCTGAAAGCACTGCAGCTTTTATCGGAGCTTCATCTTCGCGGCAGTGTCGTTCAAAATGGAAAAACAACGGTTTCTTCTGCGCTGAATACTGGAATTATGAGAGCCGGCGGAACTTATATTACTTTTTTATTTGCCCGCAGACTTTATAAAAACTATCTTCCTGCATATGTTAAGGCCGCAGGAGAGGGAACAGTCGACTTGGTTTTTGGCACGATGTCACAAGTGGAAATGAATAGGCTCCATCAAAGAAAACATCCGGAGAATCTTTTTGGGATAGAGTGTGTAAGAAAAATCTTGGAAGATCAGCTTCCGATAGATATTTCAGCGATCTTTCTAAGAAAAGCATTTCTTTTGGAACAGCAGATTTATTTAAATGATGAGTGCAGTTTTGGTTATTCAGAAGAATTTTTATTACGTTGTTTCCTTTCGGCTGGAACGATTCGGGAAGCTCCGGTACTTTTAACTCGTGATCGTGAGTGTGAACTGCACAGGGAGAAGCAGAAAAATTTTGGAGAAATGATTTTTCAGAGAATTTCTGCTATGGAACGAATTTTAGAAATTTTGGAAACCGAACATGGCAATCAAAAAGAACTGATTGCACTGTTTCGTCAGAAAAAGCTTCCGCAGACCGTCATTAATTGTGTTGATATATTGCTGCGCGAGAAGCTTAGTCATGGAGCAATTCTTACCTTCTTGAAGAAGAGGGGGTATTATCGCTATTTAAAGACAGGAAAATATACGCCCAAAAATCTTCAAAAACAAATTTTTATATGGAAACGCTTTCCAAAATTATATCGTCCGCAAAAGCAGAATTAAAAATTGTTTACGGTTTCTTTTCTTGCAGGATTTTGTGGATTATGGTATAATCGACAAACAAGAGAATACCATATGGGGGAGACTTAAAACTTGACGGAGATGGCACAGCAATTTTCTTTGCAGTATCAGAATTTATGGATTCAACAACTAAAAGAAATCATGAGAGCGCGGACTCGTAAAGAGATGCCGCTTGCCATGGTGCATACCTATGGCTGTCAGCAAAATGTTGCAGATAGCGAAAAAATAGAGGGTATGCTGCAAGAGATGGGCTTTGGTTTTACGAAAGACCCTAAGGAAGCTGACCTGATCCTTTTTAATACTTGTGCTGTCAGAGAACATGCGGAAGACCGTGTCTTTGGAAATGTCGGAGCTTTAAAGAATATTAAGCGCCTCAATCCTCAGCTTATCATTGCACTGTGTGGTTGTATGATGGAACAAGAACATGTTGCGAAAAGAATTCGGGAAAGTTTTCCTTATGTGGATCTTGTGTTTGGAACGCATGTGATCCATCGTTTTCCGGAATTATTGTTTCATTGCCTGACTGATCATCACCGTATCTTTTCTCGTGGAGATGACAGTGAAGATCGAGAGATTATGGAAGGACTTCCTATCAGGCGGGATGGAAAAGTAAAAGCATGGCTGACAATTATGTATGGCTGTGATAATTTCTGTTCCTATTGCGTAGTCCCATATGTTCGTGGAAGAGAACGCAGCCGAACTCCGGAAGCGGTGATAAAAGAGTTTCAGGAATTAGTCCAAAGCGGTTATAAAGATATTACGCTTTTGGGTCAGAATGTTAACTCTTATGGAAAAAATCCAGACTGCGGATTGAATTTTGCAGGCCTTTTAAAAAAGTTGGACGAGATACCGGGAGATTATCGGATTCGCTTTATGACGAGTCACCCGAAAGATTGTACCCATGAGCTTTTGGATGTAATGGCGAACGGAACACACATTGCACATCATCTTCATCTTCCGTTTCAGTCAGGAAATGATCGCGTTTTAAAGGAAATGAATCGTCATTATGATAGGGCACAGTATCTGGAGCTAATTCATTATGCAAAAAAAGTGATGCCGGATCTTTCCCTGACCAGTGATGTGATTGTCGGGTTTCCGGGGGAGACTTATCCGGAATTTTTGGATACGGTTTCTTTAATTGAGGAAGTCGGTTTTACCAGTCTTTTCACGTTTATCTATTCACCGAGAGTCGGTACACGGGCGGCTTCTCTTCCGGATCCAATTTCTGCAGAAGAAAAGAGCAAATGGTTCCAGGAGCTTTGTAAAAAGCAGGAAGAAATCGCTGCGGTGCACAGTGCGAAAAAAGTTGGTGCTGTGGAACGTGTTTTGGTAGAAGAAGAGGAAAAAAAGCCTGGAATGCTTTCGGGGAGAACGGGAGGAAATATCATTGTTGATTTTCCAGGAAGCCGGGAACTTTGTGGAACTTTCCAGAATGTGCGTGTAACGAAGGCGCGCAACTGGATTTTAGAAGGAGAAATTATTTAATTTATCGGTCCTTTTATTTCTTAATATACGCATAAAAAATTAAAATCCATTTTAAAAAGGAGAACATCATGGAAATCATTGAACTTACAAGAGAACTTGGCCGTACTATTCAGGAAGATCCGCGCTACAAGACTTTGCGTGAAACAAGCGCTGCCTGCGATAAGGACGAGGAGCTTCAGAAGATGATTGGAGATTTCAATCTAACACGAATGAACCTGAGCAATATGATGAATGACCCGGATCAGGATCAGAAAAAGATGCAGGAACTTAATGAGCAGCTCACCTCTGTTTATGAAAAAGTGATGCAGAATGAGCATATGGCCGCGTACAATAACGCGAACCAAGAGCTCGATCTTCTTCTAAAACGAATTAAAGCAATTCTGGATCAGTGTGCAGCTGGTGCCAATCCGGACACTGCCGATTATGAAGAGAATTGTACTCACAACTGCTCCACCTGCGGTGGTTGTCACTAATCGAATTTTTTTAAAAGCGGGCACATGATAAAAACGTGTCCGCTTTTTGTGTTTGATTATTAGAAACGGAGGAACTAAGGGAATGGCCGATTTGTCGCCAATGATGCAGCAGTATTACCAGATTAAAGAACAGTATCCGGATGCAATCCTGTTTTTTCGTCTGGGAGATTTTTATGAGATGTTCTATGATGATGCCGTTTTGGCATCAAAAGAACTGGATCTGACTTTAACTGGACGGGACTGTGGGCAGGAAGAGCGCGCTCCGATGTGCGGAGTTCCTTTTCACAGCTATGAACCCTATCTTGCCAAATTGGTGGCAAAAGGATATAAAGTCGCAATCTGTGAGCAGATGGAAGATCCGGCATTGGCAAAAGGATTGGTTAAACGTTCCATTATTCGTGTCGTAACGCCTGGCACTGTATTAGAGAGCAGTATGTTGGATGAGACAAAGAATAATTTTATTTCCTCTGTGTTTGTTGCGAAAGATCAAGCAGGAATCTGTTTTTCGGATGTTTCTACTGGTGAGCTTTATGCAACTCATCTTGAAAAGCCTTTGGAGGAGTCTATTCGAGAGGAAATTTCCCGTTATAGTCCAAAAGAAGTCCTTTTAAATTCTGAAGCTGCCAAATTGAAGGGGTTATCTTCCTTTTTAAAAGAGAGAATTTCTTCCAGCGTCGAAGTGCTGGAAGATGATCGCTATCTTCCGGATATTGTGACATCCAAAGTTCTTAGCCAGTTTCATAAAGAAAATCTTGACGAATTAAAACTTCAGGATCAGCCGGAGATTACAGCAGCCATAGGTGCATTGCTTTCTTATTTGGAAGAGACGCAAAGAACGGGAATTGAGCGTATCTCGCAGCCGGAGATCTACAGCGGCAGCCAATATATGAAATTGGATCTCAATTCCAGAAGAAATCTGGAACTTTTGGAAACAATGCGGAATAAAGAAAAGCGCGGTTCTCTTTTGTGGGTGTTGGATAAGACGAAGACGGCAATGGGGAAACGTCTGATCCGCAGCTGGATCGAACAGCCTCTTTTGAGTCCTGCCAGAATCAGCCGCCGGTTAAATGCGGTTGAGGAGCTTTGTAAAGACTCCATTTTTAGGGGAACCCTTTCTGAAGAGCTAGAAGGTATTCATGACTTGGAACGGCTCATGAGCAGAATTGTTTACGGCAGTGCAAACGGCCGAGAACTGCGTTCTTTGTCGAATGCTGCGGAAAAGCTTCCTAGAATCAAAAAGATGCTTTCGGATGTTCATTCGGACATGCTCTGCGATATTTACCGCGAGATTGATCCGCTTGATGATATTCAGGCGCTGATCGACCGCGCAATTGTGGAAGAGCCTCCTTTTTCTATTCGGGAAGGCGGAATGATCAAACCCGGATTTAATGAAGAGCTGGACAGCCTTAAAAATGATATGACAAATGGGCATGGTGTCTTGGCTCAGATTGAGGCACAGGAGAAAGAGAAAAATAAGATTCCGAAATTAAAAGTAGGCTATAATCGGGTATTTGGTTATTATATTGAGATTCCAAATGCCTACAAGGATATGGCGCCTGATCACTATATTCGGAAACAGACGCTGACAAACTGTGAGCGTTTTATTACACCGGAGCTAAAAGAATTAGAAGGAAGAATTCTTGGCGCTCATGATAAAAGTGTACAGCTTGAGTATCATCTGTTTGACGAGGTTCGTTCGACGGTTGCAGCGCAGATAGATCGGGTTCAGAAAACGGCGGAAGCCATCGCAAAATTGGATGTACTTAATTCCTTTGCACAGGTTAGTTGTGATCATCATTATGTTCGTCCGATCGTAAACCTTGACGGCAAGATTATTCTGAAAGAAAGTCGTCATCCGGTTGTTGAGCAGCTTTCCGATGTTCCTTTTGTTCCCAATGATGCGAATTTTGACAAAAAAGAGAATCGAGTAGCCATTATAACGGGTCCCAATATGGCAGGAAAATCTACTTATATGCGGCAGGTGGCGCTGATCGTTTTGATGGCGCAGATCGGCTGTTTTGTGCCGGCTTCTTATGCAGAAATCGGCATTACGGATGCAATTTATACCAGAGTCGGTGCTTCGGATGACCTCGCTGCCGGTCAATCTACCTTTATGGTAGAGATGGCCGAAGTTGCGGATATTCTAAAGCATGCGACTTCCAACAGCCTTTTGATTTTGGATGAAATCGGAAGAGGGACTTCTACATTTGATGGAATGAGCATTGCAAGGGCGGTTTTGGAATTTGTAGCAGATCCCAAAACACTCGGGGCAAAAGCCTTATTTGCAACGCATTATCATGAATTAACGGAATTGGAAGAACTTTTGCCGGGCGTTAAAAATTATAATATTGCCTGCAAAAAACATGGAGACGATATTACTTTTTTGAGAAGAATTGTCCGCGGCGGTGCAGATGACAGCTATGGAATTGAAGTCGCGAAATTAGCGGGGGTGCCCAATAAGATTGTCCGCAGAGCAAAAGAAATCCTAAAGCAAATCAATGATGGTCAAATGATCTCATTGCCGGCTTCTGAAAAGAAAAAGGTGCAGACAAAAGCGGACGATTCCATGCAGTTGTCGCTGATGCCCTCTGAAGAATCAAAAGTGATGGAGAAACTCAAAAAGCTGGATGTCAATACGCTGACACCCATTGAGTGTATGAATGAACTTTTTGAGCTTTCAAGACTTGCAAAAGATACATAAAAGATGAAAGATATAAAGCCAACCAAAAGGGACGGTGAAAAGATTGGCAAAAATCAATGTTTTAGATAAACATGTGGCAGAATTAATTGCTGCAGGAGAAGTTGTTGAACGCCCCAGCTCTGTCATTAAAGAGTTGGTGGAGAATGCAGTAGATGCAGGAGCTTCTGCAGTTACTGTGGAAATTAAAAACGGCGGAGTCACCTTTATGCGGGTTACGGATAACGGCTGTGGAATCGCACGGGAAGATGTTTCAAATGCTTTTTTGCGTCACGCTACCAGTAAGGTGTTTTCACAAAAGGATTTGGAACATATCGGAACATTAGGGTTTCGAGGAGAAGCACTTGCTTCGATTTGTGCAGTTTCCCATGTAGAATTGCTGACCAGAACAAAAGAGGAATTGGCAGGGACCCGCTATGTGATTTCCGGTGGGGAAAAAGAAGCCTGCGAAGATGCCGGATGTGCTTCTGGAACGACGATTTTAGTGCGGGATCTTTTTTATAACACACCGGCCCGAATGAAATTCTTGAAAAAAGATGTGACGGAAGGTAACGCAGTAGCTTCTATCATTGATCATGAAGCTTTATCGCGTCCGGATATCAGTTTCCGATTCTTGCGCGATGGAAAGGAAACGCTTCAGACACCGGGGGATGGAAAACTTAAAAATTCTATTTATGCCGTTTATGGAAGAGAATTTACTTCCGGATTGATTCCGGTGGAATATACGCTTGATCGGGTTCGTGTTTGGGGATTTATCGGGAAACCGACGGCTTCCAGACCAAATCGCAGTATGCAGAATTTCTTTTTAAATGGCCGCTACGTACGATCAAAAACAGCCATGGTTTCTTTGGAGCAGGCATTTAAAGGATCTATTATGGTTGGTAAGTTTCCAACTTGTGTGCTGCATATTGAAATGGACTGTTCTGCTGTTGATGTCAATGTGCATCCTTCTAAAATGGAGGTTCGTTTTTATCAGGAAAAACCGGTTTTCGATGCGGTTTATCATGCGGTGAAATCGGCTCTGAATGTAGGTGATAAGCCAAATGCATTAAAATTTTCACCGGTACAATCTGCAGCAAGTCAAATTGTACCGCCTTATCAACAGACTAAAACTGTTGAGCAGCTGCAGATTTCTCAAAAAGCAGCCCCGACTATCCTGCAGGACTCGAAGCAAAATTTCTTTTCTCAAGCTTTTTTAGATGACAACCGAGTTCCACTGCAAAAAGCTTCACAGGAGTCCGCCTTGCAGTCTTCTCTTCCCCCAAATGAATCTGTATCTTTTGGAAAGCCGCAGGAAGAGAAAATAAATGGAACGCATTCGGGGAATCTGGTGGAAAAAAGTCCTGCGCCACTAGTGCAAAAAGAAAAAGAGCAGCCGCAGTCTCCCCAGCAAACCTTAAAACTTGTGGGAGAAGCGTTCGGAACTTATATTATTCTCGAACGAGGGGGAGACGAGCTTTTATTAATTGATAAGCACGCGGCTCATGAGCGTATGATTTATGAAAAGCTTCGCCGAGAATCTGGAGAAATTCCGCAGCAAATGCTTTTACAGCCAATTCCCGTTGTGTTGGAAAAGAACGAATATGCGGCGGTCCTTGATCATCTGGATATGTTTGAAAAAGCCGGATTTGGGTTGGAGGACTTTGGTACCGGAACCGTTTTAATTCGAAGCGCACCGATTCTATTAATTGAAGATGCAGCCTCTGCAGTTATGGAGATGGCGGGATATCTTGCGCAAAATAAAACGGATATTTCAACCGAAAAGCAGGACTGGCTTTATCACAATGTTGCCTGTCGAGCGGCGGTCAAGGCGGGAGATGAGAGTTCGCCGATGGAACTTGCTGATTTGGCCCTGCGGCTGGAAAAGAATCCAGACATTCGCTATTGCCCGCATGGACGTCCGATTTCTATTGTTTTAAAGCGAAAAGATTTGGAACGTCAGTTTGGCAGAATCCAGTAAAATTTTTTATTGCATTTTATTAAATTTCCGTTTACAATAATATGAGTTTACATAAATTTTAGGCTTGTAGAGGAGGAAAGGGGATTGTCAGAGCGAATTCCAGTTGGAGCAGTTGTAGGCCCAACTGCTTCCGGAAAGAGTCGGCTGGCGGTTGCGCTTTGTAAAAGCCTTTCCGGAGAAGTGATTTCAGCGGATTCTATGCAAATTTATCGTGGAATTCCGATTGGAACGGCACAACCTTCTCAGCGAGAAATGGGAAATATTGAGCACCATCTGATTGGATTTTTGCCGCTTGATCAGCCTTTTAGTGTGGCAGATTATGTGAAGCTGGCGGAACGAACAGTAAATGAGGTGCGAAGTAGAGGAAAATTTCCAATGTTATGCGGTGGAACAGGTCTTTATATCCGCAGCTTTTTACATCATATTGATTTTGGGCAGGCTGTGGGAGATCACGCTTTTCGTACTGCACTTGAAGAGCGCTGGAAAAACGGAGAGGGAGATCTTCTGTATCGAGAACTGCAGACACTTGATGCAAAGGCCGCGGAGAAGATTCATCCGAATAACGAGATTCGAGTGATTCGTGCACTAGAACTTTTGAAGTCTACGGGAAAAACTGCTAAGGAGCGAGAAAAAGAGTCTCGAATGATTCCGAGCCCATATGATTGCTGCATGATAGGGCTTAATTTTCGTAGCCGCGAGATCCTTTATCAGAGGATTAACGAGCGAGTGGACCAAATGATGAAGCAAGGACTTTTGGAAGAAGCCGAAAAAGTGTTTCGTGAGGCGAAAGGGTCTACTGCGATTCAGGCGATTGGCTATAAAGAATTAAAGCCTTATTTTGAAGGGACCTGTTCTTTGCCCGAAGCTGTGGATTGTTTAAAGCAGCATACCAGAAATTATGCGAAACGGCAGTTGACATGGTTTCGCCGCGAAGAAAAGATACATTGGCTTTTTATTGAAGACTATCCTGATTTTACGGCGCTTTGTCAAGCTGCGCTGCATATTTTCGAGACAAATTGGGGGGCTGACAAAGGATGATAAATTCTAGGATTAGAAAGATTACTGCAACAGTTGCTGCATTGTTGATTTTTACTTTTTTGGGTTATCAAATTTATCGGGTCAATTTTGCAAAACAAGTAACTGAAGAGGCACTCTATAAGACTGTTTCTGAAAAAATACAGGCAACCGGATATGCAATTCGCAGTGAAAATGTGATTACGAATCCTTATGGCGGTGTTTTGCAGTATGCGGTTTCCGACGGTGGCCGTGTATCGAGCAATGGTACAGTAGCAACTGCGTACAGTAGTGTAGCAACAGCTGGAACAAAAGATCAGCTGGATTCTCTTAAAAATGAGAAACAACTTTTAACCGATCTGCAAAATCCCGGTAATTCCTATGCGGACAGCTTAGAAACAGTTGGCCAGCAGATTTCAAAGCAGATGATTTCTCTTTTAAATAATTCCGAATCCGGAACCAGCATTACGGCAGATAAACAGCAGCTTCAGTATCTGCTAAATAAACGCCAAATTATTGCAGGGAAATCTCCGGACTTCTCCAGCCGGCTTTCTGAAATTGAAACAAAGATTACGCAGCTTAGCGGGACAAGCAATGGACAGGCTCTTGGAACGGTTACAACCGATAAAGCGGGTTTCTTTTCCAGCCATGTTGATGGATATGAAAATTTATTTCCGATTAATTCTGTTACCACATTGACGGCCGATGATCTGGAAAAAGAATATCCAAAAGGAACGGTACAGGATCATACGGTAGGGAAGGTCGTCAATGATTTCTTTTGGTATTTTGCCTGTACGGTTCCGGCAAAAGATGCAAATCGTTTTAAATTGGAAAATACAGTAACGCTTTCTTTTCCTTTTGCGTCTGCTGATGAGATTCCGGCAACGATAGTAGCAATCAATCAGCAAGATGAAAATTCAGATGCAGCGATCATTTTAAAATGTGACAGAATGAATGCGAACCTTGTGAATTTGAGAAAAGAAACCGCAGAGGTTACTGTTAATCAATATAGCGGCATTCAGGTCAGTCAAAAAGCAATTCACTTTGAAACTTTGACAAAGGATGTTAAGCAGGCAGATGGAACTGTTACAAAACAAACGCAAAAGGTTCCGGGTGTTTATGTAATGTATGGAACTGAAATGCGCTTCTGCCAAATCGTTCAGCTTTATGGTGATGGGACATATGTTTACTGCGATCCTTCTCCAAGTGCAGATGCGCTGATGACGGATGATACCGTAAAACAATATGATCAAGTAATTATTGAAGGGACCGATTTGTATGATGGAAAAGTTATCGACTGAAAATTTACAGGAACGGTTTCGCGCAGTAGAAGAAAATCTGGAAGAGATTGAACGTAATGTGACGGCAGCAGCTCAAAAAGTTGGAAAAACACGAGCAGATATCACAGTGCTTGCTGCAACGAAAACAGTTCCGGTCGAAGTTATCAATCACAGCATCGAAAAGGGAATTGCTTACATCGGCGAAAACAAAGTCCAGGAATTGATGGATAAATACGATGCTTATGAAAAAGACAAAGCGCAAGTTCATTTCATCGGGCATCTGCAGGTAAATAAGATTAAATACCTTGTCGGGCGCGTACAAATGATTCAAAGCGTCGACAGTATGAAACTCGCAAAGGAAATTTCTCGCCTTTCTCAGAAGAGAGAGGTACAAACGAAAATTTTGGTCGAAGTAAATATTGGCCGTGAAGAGAATAAATCTGGTGTATTGCCGGAAAATTTGGAATCATTGCTGAAAGAGATTTCAGAACTCCAAAATATTTCGATTTGCGGATTGATGGCAATTCCACCCGCAAATGTTAAAAAAGAAGAAACTTTGCACTACTTTTCACAAATGTACGAATATTTTGTTGACATGAGCAGAAAAAAATTAGATAATGTCTCTATGGACTATTTATCAATGGGAATGTCTGCAGATTATGCAGATGCCATTGAATGTGGTGCTAATATGGTGCGAATTGGCTCGGCGCTTTACGGTGCACGAGATTACAGTAAGAAAAACGTGTAGGAGGTTTTTACACAATGGCTGGTTTTATCCAAAAGTTTAAAGAAATGTGGAATCCGCCGGATGACGAGTATGATTATGATGATTATGATGAGCAGGAGGAACAGCAAGACAACAACGCAGCAGCTGCTCCCCGTACTCGTGAGCATCGCTCAGAGACACCCGAATATGATAAGGTGCCCCGTAATATAGATAAACGGGACGATAGCAACAAAGTGGTAAATATTCATGCAACTGCGCAGCTGCAGGTAGTGGTATTTCGTCCGGAACATTTTGGAGAAGAGACTTGTTCTGTTGCAGACGAGCTTTTAAAAATGCATACTGTTGTTTTAAATCTGGAAAATACACAAAAAGATGTTTCTAGAAGGATTATTGATTTTCTGAGCGGCGTTGCATATGCCAATGGTGGAAAAATTAAGCGCGTTGCGACGAATACCTTTATCATCACCCCGTACAATGTGGACTTGATGGGAGAAGACGTAATGGACGAGCTGGAAAATACCGGCTTATATTTCTAAAATGTCATTTTCCCCAAAGCAGCAGATGTCCGGTGATGCAGTCTTGCTTGCAAAAATAAAAGATGCGGTTGCTCTTTCTCAACAAAGAGGTTATGCACATTTTGTTGGCTTTTTAGATGAACGGGCAGCAGCTGTTTCAAGACAATATATGGAATCCACTTATTTTAAAAACTATATGCTGTGGGGAGGCTTCGCCGAAGCAGAGCGTGTAGTTTTTGGTGCATTTCCAGATTTTCTAGAGCCATCTCCAGAAGCTTTTCCAATTAGTGCTGTCACTGCTTCTTTTCGTCAATGTGATTCTTTGTCGCATCGTGATTTTTTGGGAGCATTTTTAGGGGCAGGTTTAAAGCGGAAATCTATTGGAGATATTTTGGTGGAACAGGGAAGAGCGATTGTTTTTTGCCGAGAAGAGTTGAAACCTTTTTTGCTTTCTCAAATTGTAAAAGTCGGCAGAGTTGGGGTCAAACTTTCAGAAGGAGCCAAGAAGCCGCTGCCGCATGCACATACTTATCAAGAACTTAACGGCGTAGTTGCTTCTGCGCGTCTTGATTGTTTGACTGCTGCTATGGTTGGAATGAGCCGTGAAAAAGCAGCGACTATGATTGCTGAGGGAGGGGTAGAAGTAAATCATTTTGTGCAGATTTCTTCATCAAAGGAATTGCAGGAAGGTGATTTACTTTCCATTCATGGAAAAGGACGTTATCAAATTACCCGGCTAGGGCCTGTTACAAAAAAGGGACGATTAAGTTTCGCAGGGAAAAAGTATGTATAAATAATGGAGGACGATCTCATGCTATCTTTAAATGATATTGTGAATGTAAGTTTTCGCAAGGCCGGCCGCGGCTACAATGCGGAAGATGTCGATAATTTTATCGATCAGATTCGGGAATCTTATGATACGCTGATGAAAAAGACAATTGAGCAGCATGATCAGCTGGAAGCTGCCGAAAAAGAGAAAGCACAGTTTGATAAAAAACTTCAGGTTTTAGCGGATAAAATTCAAGAGTATCGGCAGGAAGAGGATGGCATAAAGTCAGCTCTCCTCAGTGCCCAAAAGTTGGGAGACGCTTCTTTGCGGGAAGCACGCCATAAATCCGAAGTGATTTTAAATGATGCAAATATGAAGGCGGAGAAGATTATTGCTGATGCCGAGAATCAGGTAAAGAATCAGCAGGAAGGCCTAGACGAAATGAAACGTCAGGTTAGTGATTTTCGCTCCAAACTTCTGGATATGTATAAACAGCATTTAACATTGATTAATTCGCTTCCGCATTCGGAAAAACCAGCTTCTAAAATGGAGAAAAATGCTGTTAAAAAAGAAGAAGCTGCCGCGTCTGAAGAGAAAGAACCAGAGGAAACTGTCAATGAAAATGTTTCTGAAGCTCAGCAGACAGCACAAGAAATAGCGGAACCAAAGGAAGAGAAAGAGCAAAACCAGCCGGAACCGGTGAGCTTTTCTCCCGTTGATGAAAATAAAAATGCGATGAATCAGGTGCCGAATGAATATATTTTGCAGCCAAATGAAGCGCCGCGTTTTGATGGCAGTGTTCCGGATGTTCAGAGAGCAAAAGACCGTCACCATGAGATTAAATTTGGGGATGGATATGATGTAGATACCGATGCAGAAGAGGATATTTTCGGAAAGAAGAACTAATTTTCCGAATCATGCGGTACCTTTTTCTACGCAGTGGCGAGATTTTAATTGAGGAGATAGAAACCTATGGATTATAAGAGTACCTTGAATTTGCCTAAGACCAAATTCCCTATGCAGGCTGGATTGCCCAAAAGAGAACCTACCATGCTGCAGGAGTGGAATCAGGATCATATTTATGAGAAAGTTATGAAGAAAAATGAGGGAAAACCCGTTTTTGTTCTGCATGACGGTCCTCCGTATGCAAATGGAGATATTCATTTGGGAACGGCACTCAATAAAGTTTTAAAAGACATTATTGTGCGTTATAAGAATATGTCAGGCTTTCAGGCGCCTTATGTTCCAGGCTGGGATACGCATGGTCTTCCGACAGAGTTGAAAGCGCGTAAAAAAGCTGGGGTCGGAAATTCCACGACAATTTCGAATTTGGAACTGCGCAAACTTTGCAGAGAATTTGCGCTTGGGTATCTGAATGATCAAAGAAAAGAATTTCGGCGTTTAGGTGGAATCGGAGATTGGGAGCACCCCTATGTAACCCTTACTCATGATTTTGAAGCAAAACAGATTGAAATCTTTTCCAATATGGCGACAAAGGGATTAATTTACCGTGGATTAAAGCCTGTCTATTGGTGCCCGGAATGTAAGACTGCTTTGGCAGAAGCAGAGATTGAATATGCAGAAGATCCTTGCGATTCTATTTTCGTAAAATTCCGTGTAATTGATGATAAAGGTCTTTTCACGGCAAAAGGCGCGGATATTTCTCACACTTATTTTGTGATCTGGACAACGACGACTTGGACTATTCCTGCAAATGAAGCAATCTGCCTTGGCCCGGATTTTGAATATTCTCTGATTCAGTGTGGAGAAGACTATTATGTAATGGCTTCTGCTTTGTATGAAAATGTGATGGCACAGGCAGGACTTACAGATTATAAAGTAGTTGCTACTTTTAAGGGCAGTGACTTGGAACTTATTAAGACACAGCATCCGTTCCTTGACCGGGTTTCTCCGATTATTCTGGGCAATCATGTAACGCTCGAAAGTGGTACCGGATGTGTTCATACAGCTCCTGGCCATGGTATTGATGACTATAATGTCTGCCAGAATTATCCCGATCTGCCGATCATTGTTCCAGTAGATGCAAATGGCTATTTGACGAGTGAAGCAGGCGAGCGCTTTGCCGGGCTTTCTACAAAAGAAGCAAATAAAGCGATTGCTGATTATTTGGTGGAGATTGGGGCAATGTTTGCAACACAGAAAATTATCCATCAGTATCCGCATTGCTGGCGCTGCAAAAAGCCGGTTTTGTTCCGTGCAACAGAACAGTGGTTCTGCTCCGTTGATGCCATTAAAGATCAGGCTGTCGAGGAAATTAATAAAGTAAAATGGATTCCTGAATGGGGCCGCGACCGTATCACCTCTATGGTTCGAGAGAGAAATGACTGGTGTATTTCTCGTCAGCGCCGCTGGGGCGTTCCAATTCCGATTTTTTATTGCAAAGATTGCGGGGAGCCGCTGATCAGCGCAGAAGCTATGAAGCGTGTTTCTGACCTATTCCGTGAAAAAGGCAGCGACGCGTGGTACGAACTTTCCGCTGAGGAGATTTTGCCCGAAGGTACAAAGTGCGCAAAATGCGGCTGTGGAGAGTTTACAAAAGAAAGCGACATCATGGATGTCTGGTTTGATTCCGGAGTTACGCATGCAGCAGTAGCTGATCAGCGGCCGGAACTTCATTGGCCTGCCGACCTTTATCTGGAAGGTGCCGACCAGTATCGTGGCTGGTTCCAGTCTAGCCTTCTCACCAGTGTTGCATGGAGAGGAAAAGCTCCTTATAAAGCTGTTTGCACACATGGCTGGGTGGTAGATGGTGAAGGCCGTAAAATGAGTAAATCTCTTGGAAACGGCATCAATCCACAGGAGATTGTCGATCAATACGGCGCTGATATTCTTCGCCTGTGGGTTGCATCTTCTGATTATCATGCGGATATTCGTATTTCAAAGGAAATTCTCAAGCAGCTTTCCGATGCTTACCGTAAGATTCGTAATACGGCACGCTTTATCCTTGGTAATTTGAGCGATTTCGATCCGGACCATGATATGGTTCCGATGAATGAGCTGGAAGATCTTGACCGCTGGGCACTGATTAAATTTGATGAACTGATTAAAAAGACGGTGGAAGGCTATGAAACATTAGAGTTCCATAATGCCTACCATGCAATTCATAATTTTTGTGTTGTAGATATGAGTAACTTCTATCTAGACGTATGTAAGGATCGCCTTTATACAGAAAAAGCGGAAAGTCATACGCGCCGTGCGGCGCAGACGGTCATGTTCCTGATTCTTAGCGGAATGACACGTTTGGTATCGCCTATTTTGGCATTTACCTCTGATGAAATCTGGCACAGCATGCCGCATCTTGCAAGTGAAGACGCCGACAATGTTGTACTCAATGAGTTCCCGCAGCCTTCTGGAATTAAAGTGGATGAAACATTCCTTGCAAAATGGGATCGAATTCATGAAATTCGTGACGATGTGAAAAAAGCTCTGGAACTTGCTCGAAAAGAGAAAGTGATCGGTTCTTCTTTGGATGCGAAAGTTCAGTTATTCTGTGACGGGGATTTATATGACTTTGTAAATGAACAGAAAAAAGAGCTTTTAACAGCATTGATTGTTTCTCAGTTGGAAACCGTGAAAGGCGGTTCCGGAGAGTTTACGGAGGTAACACTTCCGGGATTGAGCATTACGGTCAAACATGCCGAAGGTCAAAAATGTGCACGTTGCTGGGTATATAGTGATGAGGTTGGCAAAAACGCAGATCATCCTGATCTTTGTGAGCGCTGTGCCCATGTGATTGGATAAAGCAAATGATTAAAAAAGCGGGGCAGATAATTGCTGCTCCGCTTTTATTCTATAGAGAGACGGGTGAGACAATATGAGTTCTGCTTCGAAAGCCAAAAATAAAAGACCGCTGCTTTGTTTATTTGCTTTTGTGCTTGCAGGATTAGTAGCAGGGATCGATCAGTGGGTTAAATGGATAATTGTTGAGAATGTAAAACCGATTAAAAGCATCAATGTGATTCCTCACATCTTTTCCTTGTTTTATCTTGAAAATCGAGGGGCTGCTTTCAGCATTCTTGAAAACAAGCAGTTGTTTTTGATTCTATTTACTTCACTGCTTTGTGTCGTAATTATTGGAATGATCCTTTTTTATAAGTCGCAAAATGCATGGTCATGGGTTGCCTGCGTCCTCGTTTTGGGGGGAGGAATCGGAAATCTAATTGACCGAATCCGATTAGGATATGTGGTGGATTACTTAAAATTCAGCTTTTTCCCTCCGGTGTTTAATTTTGCGGATGTTTGTGTCGTTACTGGGGTAATTCTTTTCATAATTCATGTGCTCTTAGGGGAATATGCCCATAAATAATTTGAGAAGGCAGAAGTATGATGGGAAAGAAAATTGAATTGGTTGTTGATCATTCCGGAATAGGGCAGAGGCTTGATAAGTATTTAGGTAAAGCTGTTGAAGGACTCACAAGATCAGCTGCGGAAAAGTTAATTTTATCGGGAAATGTGACATGTAAAGGAGAATCACTTTCCAAAAAAGAGCTCCTCAAAGAAGGACAAACTCTAAGCCTTTTCATTCCAGACCCGGAGCCGCTCGATGTAAAGGCCGAAAATATTCCTTTAGAAATCGTCTATGAAGATGATGATTTGTTGGTTGTTAATAAACCAAAGGGAATGGTGGTGCATCCGGCACCCGGAAATTATGATGGAACTTTGGTGAATGCACTTTTGGCGCATTGCGGAGATAGCCTTTCCGGAATCAATGGAGTGATTCGTCCCGGAATTGTTCATCGTATTGATAAAGATACCAGTGGATTATTAATTGTTGCAAAGAATGATTATTCTCATCGAAAATTGGCAGAGCAAATTAAAGTTCATAGCTTTACACGCTTATATGAGGCGGTCGTTCATGGAAATCTGAAAGAAGATTCTGGCACGATTGACCAGCCGATTGGACGTCATCCAATCGAGAGAAAAAAGATGGCAGTTACACAAAAAAACTCAAGACCGGCGATTACGCATTATACTGTTTTAAAACGATATTCACAGTTTACACATGTTCGTTTGAAATTGGAAACAGGAAGGACTCATCAGATTCGTGTGCATATGGCTTATCTTGGTCATCCGGTAGCAGGAGATCCGCTTTATGGCCCAAAGCATCGGGTCCCAGGGCTTAATGGGCAGTGTCTGCATGCGCGGACGATTGGATTTATTCATCCGAGAAGTGGAAAATATATGGAGTTTACTTCAGAATTGCCTCTTTATTTTAAGGAGTTTTTAAAAAAGCTGGAGAATTTATATGGAGCATGAAAATTGGGAGATAGAAGTGCTGGTTGGGCTGGCAGCAATTTTGGCGGCAGTCTGTATCGGATTTAATTTATTCTTTGTCCCCGATGTCAGCCCGTCTGTTGTAGAGGTTGCGACAGATGTGCAGGACGTTTCAAGTGCTTATAATGGGAAAATTCATATAAATACAGCATCGGAATCTGCATTACAGGAATTAGATGGGATAGGCCCTGCTTTAGCGAAGAGAATTGTAGAATATCGGGAAACACATGGAAAATTCACTTCGATAGAAGATTTGAAAAATGTGAGGGGAATCGGTGATCAGCTGTTTGATCAGATTCGTAACCAGATTGATTTATAGTTATAAAAAAGGAACCAAGCTTTTTTTACGCTGGTTCCTTTTTTATTTGCAATTGTATTTTATCCCTCAAATTTGAATGGTTATTTTTCAGGATGATCTCCAAAAGAAATTCCAATTTCACGTGCAGTGCGAATCACTTCGCTGTCTAATGGAACACGCTTTAATTTTCCGGCTACTTCTGATAAGGGGACAGGAATAATTGCTCCATTTTGCAGGGCCACCATATTTCCAAACTTCTTTTCTGCAATCAAATTTGCAGCTGCAGTACCAAAGCGGGTGGAAAGGACACGGTCATAAGGACATGGACTGCCGCCGCGCTGAAAATGACCCGGTACCGTTACTCGAATTTCCTGGCCGGTCTTTTGACCAAGTCTTTCAGCAATTCGATAGCTAATGGAGGGATATTGAGTTTCAAGAGCTCTTGCAGCTTTGAGCTGCTTTTTGCTTAAAGCTGACTCTTCTTTTGAAATAGCACCTTCTGCTACAGCAAGAATAGAAAAGCGCTTGCCATTTTTATTACGCCGCTGGATCGTGTCAGCAATCTCGTCGATATCGTAGGGAATCTCCGGAATCAAAATCACGTCAGCACCGCCGGCTACTCCTGTATAAAGAGTAAGCCAGCCGACTTTATGACCCATAATTTCCACGATAAATACGCGTCCATGAGAGGTTGCGGTGGTATGGATGCAATCTACAACATTAGTAGCAATATTCATGGCACTGTAAAATCCAAAAGTTATTTCGGTTCCCCAGATATCATTATCAATCGTTTTGGGCAGGGTTACAATATTAAGTCCTTCTTGACTCAGGAGATTTGCAGTTTTATGGGTTCCATTTCCGCCTAAAATCACAAGACAGTCCAGCTTGAGCTTCTTGTAATTTTCTTTCATGTTTTTTACTTTATCGACGCTGTCATCTTCTACGACTCGCATCATTTTAAAAGGCTGACGGCTGGTCCCAAGAATTGTACCGCCTAGGGTTAGAATCCCGGAAAAATTTTCTGGATTCATTAACCGAGCATTTCCTTCGATTAGACCACGATATCCGTCTGCGATTCCGTAGATTTCTACATGGCTGCCGAATCGGACATAAAGTGCTTTGGCAACTCCGCGGATTGCAGAATTAAGTCCTTGACAGTCGCCGCCACTCGTTAGAATACCTACACGCAGCAAAATAAATCACATCCTTTTAATTGAAAAATCAAATCATATCAACGATCGAAATCAGGACTTAAAATTGGTTTCAAAGGCTGATTCCGATCAGGAATCTCCAACTTTGCGACAGCTTCCTGTGCCAGTCTACTGAATTCACGTTGACAATTGCAGGGGACTTTCCCACGCCGGTCGATATGATGATATTCTGTTGTGCTGGCCATCATTCTGGCATTGATATTATCATTTAACATTAGGTCAAGAATTCCAAATGCACGTTGTTTTAAACCTTCATCTTCAATTGGGAAGACTAATTCTATACGGCGGTCAAGATTTCTGCTCATCCAGTCTGCGCTTCCCATATAAATTTTTGGAGTTCCACCGTTTTCAAAACGAAAGATCCGGCTGTGCTCGAGAAGCTGCCCAATAATGCTGATAACTTCAATATGCTCGCTGACTCCGGGCAGACCGGGAATCAAACAGCAAATTCCGCGTACGATCAGGCGAATCGGAACTCCCGCCTGTGAAGCTTTATAAAGAAGAGAAATGATTTCGGGATCAACGAGAGAATTTACCTTTGCAGTGATGCCACAAGGAAGCCCGTCTTTGGCATTTTGAGTTTCACGCTGAATCATAGATTCAAAAAATCCGCGCAGCTTGTTTGGCGCAACCAGCATTTTATTATATTCCGGAGGACGCGAATAGCCAGTCAATACATTAAAAAGGCTGCTGGCGTCTGTTCCAAAGGGTTCCTTACAAGTAAAAACACCGATATCGGTATAAATTTTTGCGGTGGAATCATTATAATTTCCAGTTCCCATATGAACGTAGCGACGGATGCAGTCTTCGTCTCTGCGGACAACCAACAAAATTTTACAGTGCGTTTTAAGCCCTGCTAATCCATAAATGACGTGACAGCCCGCTTCCTCCAATTTTTTTGCCCAGAGAATATTATTTTCTTCATCGAAACGTGCTTTCAGTTCTACTAGAACGGTTACTTGTTTCCCGTTTTCAGCAGCACGAATCAGCGCTGCAATGATAGGAGAATGGCCACTGACTCGATAGAGGGTTTGTTTAATAGCAAGCACATTTTCATCTTCTGCGGCTTGACGTACAAAATCGACGACGGTTTCAAAACTCTCATAAGGGTGGTGGACCATGCGATCTTTTTCTCTGATTGCATCAAAAATACTTTTATAGTTCCAAAAATCAGCAGGAGGATAAACTGGTATGATTGGTTTGAAACAATACCTCTCGAATCCGGGCAGATCTGCAAATTTAGAGAGAAATGTTAAATCCAATGGGCCTTGAAGTTCGTAGATATTATCTTTTCGGATATGAATCATTTCGAGCAGGAACGATTTCGTTTCCGGGTCGCATTTTTGTAAAAGCTCCAAACGAACTGGATTTCCACGTTTCCGTTTCTTAATGGATTTTTGAATTTCTGCCAACAGATCTTCGGCGCCTTCGTCAATCTCAAGATCACTATTTCTGGTCATACGAAAAGGGCAGGCAGCACGAATATCACTTGCTTCAAACAATTCTTCCAATTTGTAAATGATTAAATTTTCGAGGAGAATAAATTCTCGGCTCCCGTTACGGGAAGGCAGTTCCAAGTAGCGAGAAAGAATAGAGGGAACCTGTACAACTGCAAAATAGGGCTTTCCATTTCCTTCAAGGCGAATTGCCACATTCAGACTTTTGTTGGCCAGAAGTGGAAATGGACGGCTGGGGTCAACGGCCAGTGGAGTTAATACAGGGAAAAGAACCTTTTCAAAATAGTTAGAGAGAAACGAAAGTTGTTCTTCATTCATTTCATCTGGTGTGACAAATGAAATATTTAGTTTTTTTAGAGCCGGAATGATGGAACGATGCAGGCAGGAATATTGTTTTTCCATAAATTGGTGAATTTTGATATTAAGCTTTTCCAAAAGTTTTTGTGGGGTTAGTCCGCTTAAATCTTCTGCATGATATTTGCTGCGGACTTGCTCCATAACCCCTGCCACACGAACCATAAAAAATTCATCGAGATTACTGGCTGTGATCGAAAGGAAACGAATACGTTCCATAATCGGATTCTCTTTTTTAAAAGCTTCTTCCAAAACCCGATAGTTAAAATCGACCCAGCTTAGTTCACGATTATAATAAGGCATCTTTTCCATAAAACGACTGCAGCCTCCATTCAAATAAGCGTTTCTTTTACGATAAGAACCGGTTCAATTCCAAAGACATCCTGAAAAAATGGTGCGCATTGTTCGAATGCCCATCGTTCCAGATAAAAGTTGTCATTACAGAGAGCGGTTATAGCCATCTTTTCACCATTTGTTTTTACTTTGATATCCGTTGCTTTTTGCATATGGGATTTATCCAGCGCATTTGCCAGACGAAAGATAGCCGTCAGTTTGGAAATCACGAGTTTTGTTTCTTCAGGAAGGCCCAAAAATTCAGGCTGTGAAAAATCTGGTGTATCAAATTCGCTAAAGCCTGCAATAAAAGCGGTAATCAGACGATCTTGACGAGTAATTCCGTAAATACTCAAGTCTTGTAAAAGGTGATAGGTGGCCCGTAAAGGGTGCTTTGCTGTTACGTAATGTCCGCAGTCGTGCAGGATAGCAGCGAGGTCTAAAAGTAACTTTTTATTGTTATCTAGGCCATGAAAAGCTTTAGTTTTATCAAAAATCTTTTCCGAGCATAAGCGTACAGCTTGAGTATGCTTGGGATTATAATCGAAATTTGCAGCTAATCGTTCGGCACATGAGATTGCATTTTGACGAATGTGCTGCGCGTAAAGATTTTTCATCTTGGGATAAAGTTGATCACGGAGAAGAGAATCCCATAGTTCTACTTTTGGACAGATAATATTTAAAGCTTTTGTGGAACGAATCAGCTTCATATAAATTGCAAGGGCAGAATAGAGCGGTTCGGCCTCTTCTTGGGTAATCTGATACTGCATTGAAATTTGATCTGAAGTTAAGGAACGAATGGATTTGTAAAGCTTTTTAAAGCTTTTTACCGGCAGCAGATAGCGTCCGTCATGGGCTTTAACGTTGCAAAGAGACGCGATCTGTTCAATTTCATTTCCAGTTAAAATCAAGTTGGTAATTTCTTCACCACTAAGAGGGCGGATTGCATGATCAAGAGTGCTGTCTAAATATTCTTCCAAAACGGTATGGAAATCTTCCGTAAGATTTTGAATGCTGCCCAGCATATCATGCAGTTTTAGAGCGCCGATAGGAATACTTTCAGAAGAAATCATGATTTCTCCATCATAGAGAGCTAGTCCGATTGTTCCGGAACCAATATAGGAGATCAGAGATTTGCCGGGTAAAAGATCAGGGGAATCTTTTAATACAGTGAGAATTTCAAAATAAATACGACTTTTTTCCTGATCGCCTTCCAGTACTTTTACGGAGAGATTATTATGGATTTTTAGTTGATCTAGGATATATGCCCGGTTTTCTGAATCCCGTAGGGCAGAGGTAGCAACTGTAGTACATTGTGTAATACCATATTCTTTTAAAAGAGAAGAAAAACCATTTAAAGCAGAAGAAAGTTCTCTTAAGCTTTCAAAAGAAATTTTTCCTTCAGTAAAGACTTCATGTCCGAGGTGAATCGGATATTCCAAACGATCGAGATCTACAATTTTTCCCTTTTGCAGCTGTGCAATCCGCATTTTAAGCATGCTGGAGCCGATGTCGATAACAGCGGCACATTTTCCGGCTCTTTTTTTATTCATTCGATTCACACCTGATTTCTATTTTACGATAATAATATATTATAATTATATCAGACAATTATTCTTCCTACAAGGAAAGTACTTTTATATTTAAAAAAGGTCTGCAGAAATGCAGACCTTTTCTTAAAATTCTTTTTGATTATAGATGTGAATAGAAAGCATACAAGATAAAAACAGCAGCACAATTCCGGCGGGAATGGAAAGATAGCAATAGATTGGAATCATCGATTCGATTCCACTGAATTCGAAAGAAGCAAACAAATTGTCAAGGGCACCGCTTTTTCCAAGAAAAATAAAGATCAGTACTGGAATCATAATGACTGCGATTGAAATCATGCGGGAGTGTTCCGGTCCAAAGCGATAAATAATGGGAAATAAAACAGAGTACATGAAGCACACCAGAAAAACGGTTATACAGAGAACGGGGACGAAAGGAATGTCACTTTCTGAACGAGGGACAAAAATTTTGCTGATGAGTTCTAATATGGTAACGACAAGGATTCCGCCTAGAATCGTTAGCAGAGAGGAGCAGTAGCGAGCTTCTACGATTGTTTTCTTTTTAATTGGAAGTGTCTGTGCGAAAGAATCCCATTTAGCGGCATCATCGTAATAAAAAATATTAACAGAAGAAGCCATTAAAAAAACGCAAACCATTGAAAGAGCATAAGTACTGCTTCTAAATGAAAATGTGAATAGAATTGTCATGATTAGCAAAATTGGAATTTGTGAACGCATCAGTTTTTTCAGTACCAGAAAATCTTTTGAGATAAGACCAATCATTATTTTTCTCCTTTCACAAAAAAGACCATAATTTCGTCTAGGCTGACTCGATCTAAGACCATATCTGGATGATTTTTCTTTGATAAATGACGGTCCTTTACCAAAATTTCATACCCAAAACTGTTTTCACGATAGGAAATATATTCGGAAGGATCAAGCATTTCAAAGTTTTGTTTTCCACATTTCAAAAGTCCAAAGCTGTCTAGAATCTGATCTTTTGGAGAAGAAAAGAGGATTTTTCCCTGATGGATAAAGGTAATGTAATCCGCAATCTTTTCGAGATCGCTGGTGATATGGGAAGACATTAAAATGGAATGGGATTCATCTTGGATGAAATTATAAAAAATCTCCAAAATTTCGTCTCGTACAACAGGGTCCAATCCGCTGGTAGCTTCATCTAAAATTAGAAGCTTTGGATGATGTGCAAGTGCACAGGCAATAGAGAGTTTCATTTTCATTCCACGTGAGTATTCTTTAATAGGACGCTTCGGCGGAAGCTTAAACTCCTTTAGATAAGACTGATAAAGAGAGCGATCCCAGTTTTGATGGATTTTCGAAAGAATTTTTTCTGCTTTTTCCGCAGAAAGAGTTTCGTGCAGCGGACACTCATCAAATACGACCCCAATTTTTTCTTTGACTTCAATTTCATTTTGTGCAATTTCTTTTCCAAAAATTCGAATCGTTCCGCTATCCGGGTGGAGCAGATTCAAAATACATTTAATAGTTGTCGTTTTTCCCGCTCCGTTTTGTCCGATAAATCCCATCACGCTTCCGCGCGGCAGAGTAAGGTTAATATCTTTTAAGGCAAAGCCGCTTTGAAAAGATTTATTTAGGGATCTAATTTCTAAATCATTTTCCATCATTATTCTCCTTTATAAAGAATCGTAAGCATTTCCAAAAGTTCTTCATAGGAAATGTCATAATTTTTTGCAGTTTCAACCGCTTTGGCAAGTTGCTCTTGTGTAATGCGCAGCTGATTTTCATGGAGTAGCTCTGGACTTTTTCCGGCAATAAAGCTTCCTTTTCCGACAATGGTATGAAGAAATCCTTCGCGTTCCAGTTCTTCATAAGCACGTTTTGTTGTAATTACGCTGATTCGAAGTTCTTTTGCTAATAGCCGCATAGAAGGCAGAGCTTCTCCATTTTTTAGTTCACCAGTCAAAATCTTTTCTTTGATCTGAGAAGTAATCTGCTCATAGATTGGCAGATTGTTAGAGTTACTGATAATAATGTCCATGGATAATCCTCTTTAATTATATTGTGTATACACTATATATACAATATATTCATTAGCCTTGTGTTTGTCAATAGAGAAATCAATAAATCAATAAAATTATTTTGAAAAGATGAAAGCAATGTTGCATTTTGGTAACAATACTGTTATAATTAGGGCGAATTATGTGAAGTAAGCTCGTTTTATAGAAAATGAGCTTGCTTTTTGGACTAAAGGAGGCTTTTGAATGAAAAAGAGAGATGGGATTTTACGGCGTACATCAGCAATTTTAATTGCAATTTGCATGATTGCCTCCATGCCGATGGGAGCTTTTGCGCAGTCGGAGCCGACACGGATTTATCGCGCCAGTGTAGGTCTTGCAAAAGCAGACAGTTCCGGTACGGCGACCGTCAATGCCGATTATCTGTATGTCCGTGAAGGGCCGGGGACAGATAACGATGTGGTTGGCGGACTAAAGCAGGGAGACTCGGTAAAAGTCCTTGAAAATGATGGAAGCTGGGCAAAAATTGATAACGGGAGTGGCCTTCAAGGATATTGCAGCTGTACATTTCTTGAGATTTCCAACATGCCTGTTTCGGCAGGAAAAGCAGGAACTGTCAATGCAGATGTACTGAATGTTCGTTCCGGCGGAGGCACTAATTATGGCGTGCAGTTTACGCTTGCACAGGGAACACAAGTAACTGTTCTAGACGACAGCGGAGATTGGGCGCAGATTCAGACAAGCGATGGAAAAAAAGGTTATTGCAGTAAAGAATTCCTTACAATTTCCGGAACGTCTTCTTCAGATAGTGGTTCTTCTTCCAACTCAGAAAGTTCTCAAAAGGCAGGGACCGTCAATGCGGATGTGCTGAATGTTCGTTCTGGCGGAGGTACCAATTATGATGTTCTTTTTAAAATTTCACAGGGGACACAAGTAACTGTCCTAGATGACAGCGGAGATTGGGTGCAGATTCAGACAAGCGATGGAAAAAAAGGTTATTGCAGTAAAGAATTTTTAGATATTAAAGATACAGCAGCGCAGACTCCGCCAGAAACACCTCCTCAGAATAACAATACAGATTCCAATAAAACCGGTACGGTAAATGCCGATGTGTTAAATGTACGTTCCGGCGGCGGCGCTAATTATGGCGTGCAGTTTACGTTGGCACAGGGAACAGAAGTGACTGTCCTGGATGACAGCGGTGATTGGGTGCAAATTAAAACAAGCGAAGGAAAAACCGGATATTGCAGCAAAGAATATCTAACGATTTCTGGTGGCTCCTCTTCAGATAGTAGTTCTTCTGATTCGGGAAGCCCTCAGAAGACAGGTACTGTTAACGCTGATGTATTAAATGTTCGTTCCGGTGGAGGCGCTAATTATGGCGTGCAGTTTACATTGGCACAGGGAACAGAAGTAACTGTCCTTGATGACAGCGGAGATTGGGTGCAGATCAAAACAAGCGCTGGTAGAACCGGATATTGCAGCAAAGAGTTTTTAACGATTTCCGGAGGCTCTTCTTCAGACAGCGGTTCTTCGGATAATGGAAATTCTGGAGGGACGGCAACAACCACTGCAAAAGTTACTGCTGATGTTTTAAATGTTCGCTCCGGAGATGGAACAAACTATTCGATTGACTTTACAGTTTCAGACGGGACGGTTGTTACTGTTTTAGAACAGCTTCCTTCCGGCTGGGCAAAAATTCAGACGAATTCAGGGGATACTGGATATTGCAGTATGGAATTCTTAACGCTCATCAATGGTGGAGAGTCAACCCCTCCGGATAGTGGTTCGAATACAACGCAAAAACTTGGAATTGTCACCGGATCCGATGTTCGTTTGAGAGAAGGCCCCGGTACAAACTATGACATTTTGACAACTTTAGGGCTGAATACACAGCTTGTTATTTTGGATACTTCTACTGAAGGCTGGGTAAAAGTTCAGACTTCCAACAACCAAACTGGGTATATGTGTTCTGATTATGTGAAAGAAATTTCCGATTCGGATTCTGCTGCTTCTGATATTTCGCTTTCCAATAATTCAGCTTCAGTGGAAGCAGGAAAGACGTTGTACATAAAAGCAAGCGTGACACCGAGCGATAGTGTTATTCTCTGGACAAGCAGTAACGAAGAGATTGCTTCTGTTGTAAATGGGTACATTTATGCGAAAGCACCGGGAAATGTTACGATTACTGCAAAATCGGGTACTCATTCGGTATCGTGTAATGTGACAGTGAAAGAAGCAGATGCGGTTCGTTCTGCTTATGCAAATCCTAATGTGGTTATGGCAGGGAAATCAGCAACTTTAGTTGCAATTACAGATAGCTCGAGAACGGGCGTACAGTTTACAATGGATGGAAAAACATATACAGCTTCTTTAAAGCAGACAGATACTACGAATGGCATCGTCACAAAAGTTTGGACCGCACAAGTCCAAGGGCTTTCTGCAGGGACACATCCATTTACTGCGGCAAGTACAACAGGCGGAGAATATACGAACGGCTATCAATCAGATGTTTTTGTCTCTGCACAATCTGATACCTCCGTTACAACGCAGGATGATCATCGCATGAGCGAACCTATGTTGGAACAGATGGAAAAATGGGAAGGCTATGCTTCTGCGGTTTATGCAGATCAGTTGACTTATGATAAGATTCCGACGGTTGGATATGGCATCGTACTTTATCCGGGGGATACTTTTTATAATAACTTGAGTGCAGAAGAAGCACATAGTCAGATGGTTAACTCACTCAATAAAGCAAGTTACACTTCCGTTCTTAATCAATTTGTCCATGCAAACAATCTTTATATTTCTCAGAGCCAGGCAGATGCACTGCTTAGTTTCTCTTATAATTGCGGTTCTGGTTATTTTAGCAATATGGGATTGCAGTGTGATTTCCGTACCATTATGCTGAATGCGGTCGATGTAAAAAGCGGAAATGCAAATTATTCAGCGACTGCGACCGATACCGTCAAAATGTACGCGTCAGTGGGAGGAAACCAGTGCGGAGTGCTCTCCAATGGAACCAGTATAACGGTAACAGGAATTCAGGCGGACGATCCTAAGAATGTTTATTATAAAGTGCAGACTTCTAATGGAGAAGGCGGCTGGGTCAATGCAGGATATGTTCATATTGATGATAGCTACGGACTTAAAAAAGATTTGAATTATACAAATGCAAAGGCAATGGGCAATGAATTCTTGCTCTGGTGTACAGCCGGAGGAAATGCCTATGAAGGTTTAATGTATCGTCGTCTTGGAGAAGTCAATGTTTATAATTACAACGAATATGATTTCGTTCGCTACAATAATCATGGCTATGTTTATCCAAGTGCCCTTCAAGGTCAGATTCCTTAAATAATAAAAATAAAAATCGCTTTCCGTAATGGGAAGCGATTTTTTTATATTGTTTTATTGATTGGATAACTGTACGGATTACTTTAATTTCGTGATATTAAAATAAAACATTTCTATAAAATCCTTCTTTTAAGGAAGACCATTTTATAGTATACTAAAGCTGGATTAAATTTTACAAAAAGGAGATTACTTAGAATGAAAAGTCGTTTTCTGCATGCTAATTTAAATGTTCTCGATTTGGAAAAAAGTATCACTTTTTATCATCAGGCACTCGGACTCCATGAAGTACGCCGGAAAGAGGCAAAGGATGGATCGTTTATTTTGGCTTTTCTGGAAGATGGAGAAAGTGATTTTCAATTGGAACTCACATGGCTTCGGGATCGCAAGAATCCCTATAATCTAGGCGATAATGAACATCATATTGCGTTTCGGGTAGAAAATAAAAAGGAAGCTCATGAATTGCATCAAAAAATGGGCTGTATCTGCTATGAAAACAAGGAAATGGGGCTCTATTTTATCAATGATCCGGATGGATATTGGCTGGAGATTCTGGACTGATATAGTCGATTTCCTGCCCGCAGTGAGTCAGATTCACTAAATGACTTCGATAAGGATCTGCCATCGGGTCTTCTTTCACTTTTTCGAAGCAGGAATAATTGTCCCCAAAATGCATAGGAATACAGACATCTGCTCCCACCGTTCTCATAAAATAATCCAGCCCCCAGAGATATTGATTTTCCAGGCGCGGATCCATGGGAACAAAAGCAATATCAATCTTTTTGCCTTTTATGGAATCAATTTCTTTTTGATAGGCTGCCTTCATATGAGCATTATTTTCCTCGGTGTCACCTTCCCAGTGCCACCAGTTTAAATCACCTGCATGGTAAATACAGAGATTGTCAATCCAAATTAAAAATGCAACTCCTAGGTCGGTAGAGGTTAAAGTGTGAATTTTAATATCTCCCATATCGTAATCTGTATCAGGTGCCACATAAAGCGCTTTTTGCAATTTGGGAAGGTCATTGGAGAGAATATAGCGAATTCTTGGACAAAATTCGCGCCATTTAAAAATATGAGGATCAAAATGGTCAAGATGACTGTGAGAAACAAATACAATGGTATCTTTTTTAGGTAAGACAGATTCATCTACAAATCCCTGGTCGAATGTTCCGCCGGCAGTTGGATGAGTGCAGTCATCGAAAATTAAAAGATGGTCTTCAGTTTCTACTACAAATCCGCTGTTATAAAGATACCAGATCTTTGTATTCATGGAATCAGCTCCTTATTTTAAGTATCATATCTGCAAAAGCGGAATTTGAGAAACTCCTTTGACATATATTTTGCCAAGGAGGTTCTTTTTTATGAAATGTTTTGTTTTAACAAAGAGAAAGGCAATCTTAGCATTGTCGATCGCGGTATGTGTTGCCGCCGGAATTGTATTCGGGATTCACGGAGCCGCTGCGAATGCGGCAGCTACAAAAACGAGGCTTATCCCAATTTATAATGTAAAAACAGATCAAAAAAAGATTTCGATCAGCTTCGATGCAGCGTGGGGAAATGAACAGACACAGAATTTGATTGATATTTTAGGAAAGTATTCTGTTAAAACCACATTTTTTGTTGTGGGGTCATGGGTGGAAAAATATCCGGAATCCGTAAAAGCTTTGGTAGATGCAGGACACGAGGTGTGCAATCATTCGGATTCTCATCCACACATGCCGCAGCTTTCGAGAGAAAAGATTGCATCGGAAATTCAAAATTGCAACCAAAAAATCAAGGCAATCACCGGAAAAGAGCCAACTTTATTCCGTGCACCCTATGGAGATTATAATAATACTTTAATTGAGACTGTCAAGAGCCTTAACATGCATGAGATTCAGTGGAACGTTGACAGTTTGGATTGGAAAGACCCAACACCGCAGCAAATTTATGAACGTGTGATTGGAAAAGTTCAGCCGGGATCGATCGTTTTATTACATAATGGGGCAAAAAACACACCTGCTGCATTGCCTTCCATTTTGGAAACTTTGCAAAAAGAAGGTTATGAGATTGTCCCGATTTCCCAATTGATTTATAACGGCAGTTATAAAATTGATAATAATGGAACACAGATTCCAACGGATCAGGGAACTTCATCAGGAGGCTGATCCTTTTTGAAAGGATGTTAATATGGCACAGGTTACAGAAATTCGATTAGTAAAACGTCCGATAAGGATTACAAAAAAAACAACAATTGATGTAGCACAGGATGAGAATTGGTTTTCCATTTGGATTCATGAAGCAGGGCAGGAAAAAGGGCTCACTCCGTGCCCGGTCAGTTTACAGATCAATCAAAAAACAGCAGAAGAATTGATGAATTTATTAGGGAAATTTTTGAATAAAAAGTAAAAAATTGTTACTCATAAAACAGTACATTCCTCACAAACTAGGAAAGCAAACGCAAGAGATATAAAATTTATTTTGTAAGGAGTGTATTGAAATGACATCTAGTAAAAATGTTGTCCCTGAGGCTCGTGCCGCACTGGATAAGTTCAAGATGGAAGCAGCTTCTGAGGTTGGCGTCAACTTAAAGAATGGTTATAACGGAGACCTTACCAGCCGCGAAGCTGGCTCTATTGGTGGTCAGATGGTCAAACAAATGATCAAAAAGTATGAGGAAAGCATGAAATAATTGTTTCCCTTTTTGATCGGAGGCACTATGCAAAAGCATGGTGCCTTTTTTATATTTTAGCTTTCGTAATCCTCTAGAAGGGATCTTAATTTTTCATCACTTTCTACCGTAATTCCTTTTTCCAATAATTTTTGATCGGATTGTGGAAGAGAAGCGATTGAAACATTCACTTCATAAAATGGAATTTCTTCCTTTCCACGAAAGACACCAATATGGCCTTGATAAGACTGCAGCCGATACATGACCGTCAGATCGGATTCGGTACTGCTGCTTTCATAAATTGGAGAGAGGCTTTCTTGACTTGACGATGTATTTGCGCTAGAATATACAAATAAGTTGGTAGAAGGTTGAGAATCAGGCTGCTTGAAGACCGAAATAATCGCGGCACCGCAGACGGCGGTTACACAGCAAAAAACGATCAGGAGAATATCCCGCTTCTTCATGATAGAAATCACCTCCTGAGTAGTTTGTACCTGATTTGGAAAATTATTCTATATTTAATGGAATGGATTAGATTTTGTTTGCAATTTCAGGAGGTGTCCCTATGAAGAGACCGGATACGGATCAGTATGTGTCTGCGGGGAACGTGGATCATACTCCAGCCGCGACGGCGAAATCGTTCGGAAGAATTGTTTTAAAAGCGTTGCTTACGATTCTGACAATTTGCTTGATTACCGGTGTCATTTTAGGAATCGCCCTTTTTTCGTTTATCATGAGCATGAGAAATGAAAAAGTCGATTTTGATTTGACGAATTTAAAATTGAATTACACGAGCTTTATTTATGTGAATGGGGAAGGGGATAATCCCAACAATCCGGTTGAGTTGACAACTCTTTATAAAGATGAAAACCGGGTTTGGGTTGATTATGGCGATATTCCTGACAACATGAAAAATGCAATGGTAGCAATTGAGGACAAGCGTTTTTGGGAACATAGCGGTGTAGACTGGGTGCGCACAGCGGGTGCAGCAGTTCATCTGCTCCAAAATGATAGTTATGGTGGCTCTACGATTACGCAGCAGCTGGTTAAAAACATTACAAATTACGATGAAGTCAGTCTGACACGAAAGGTAAAAGAAATTTTTCGTGCTTTGAATCTCGAAAAGCAGTATAGCAAGGAACAGATACTAGAAGCTTACCTTAACTATGTTAGCTTTGGTTCGGGAACACAGGGCGTAGAAGCGGCAGCAAAACTTTATTTTGGCAAGAGTATTAAAGACTGTGATATTGCAGAATGCGCCAGTATTGCAGGAATCACGCAAAACCCTTCCAAATATTCTCCACTGATTAATCCCGAAAATAATAAGGAACGTCAACAGACCGTATTGGGAGCAATGCATGATCAAAAATTGATCACGGATGATGAATATACACAAGCAATGCAGGAATCTGAAAATATGCATTTTGTTGGTTATTCAGCAGAGGGCAATAATAATCAGACCTGGGATTGGTATACAGAAGCTTTGGTCGGCGATGTGATCAATATGCTGATGGATAAGTATAATATTAATTATGATACGGCTGTGGACAAGCTCTATCATGGTGGGTACAAGATTTATTCGGCCGAAAATTGTGATTTCCAAAAATCAGCCGAAGAATATGTCCTTCGTGATGACCTTTTTGGCGGCGATCAGCAAATGCAGTTGGGCTTTTATGCAATGGATTATCAAGGCCGTGTCCTTGCAACTTTGGGCAACCGAAATAAAAAGGAAGGCAATATGGTGCAGTCCTTTGCAACGGATACGCAGAGGCAATCCGGTTCTTCCATTAAGCCGTTGTCAGTTTATGGACCGGCAATGGATCAGGGCGTAAAATATGACAATGTACCAATTACCTATTCTACTTTAATTAATGATAAGCCTTTGGATAATTATTTTGGACCAGGACAATCCGGACCAAACAATGCGGATAATACGTTTCATAGTTGGACACCGGTACAGAAAGCTTTGCAATGGTCCTATAACGCTAGTTCTGCTCAGGTATGTAATACTATGGGACCAACTACAAGCTATAATTTTCTTGTGAATCAGCTCCATTTTACCACCTTGGAGCAATCAGATAATAATATTGCTGCTATGGCAGTTGGTGGACAAACCCGCGGTGTAACAGTTAAGGAAATGACAGCTGGTTTCCAAATTTTTGGGAACAACGGGAAATATTTTAAACCTTATACTTTTTATTATGTAGAAGATCATGACGGAAATATTATCGAGGATAATCGTAATGAGTCCAGTGAACAAGTAATCAAAGGCACAACGGCTGGAATCATGAATCATATTTTGCAGTCTGTTGTAAGCGGCGGTACTGGTACAGCTGCTGCAATCAGTGGCTGGCAGGTCTTTGGTAAAACCGGTACCAGTAACATGGGCAGCGCAACACCGGATAGCTGGTTTATTGGAGGAACACCAAAAGTCGTTGCAGGTATCTGGAGTGGTTATGAACAGATGAAAGATATCAGTTGGAAGACTGAATACTGCAAGCAGATTTGGCGTGCCTTAATTTCACAGTATCTTTCCGGTCAGACGGCAGTTCCTTTTGACTTGGATCCCAACATTGTAGAACGGACGTATTGTAAGAGCAGCGGCCTTTTAGCAGGAGATTCCTGTACGGATACTGCAATCGGTTACTATGATAAAAACAATCTTCCCGCAGTTTGTAACGGCGGAAGTGATCACAAGAGGAATAGCGAAACGTCTTCTGCGGCAAGTCCTTCTTCTGCTTCCTCTTCTTCCAGTTCGTCTGGAACGTCTTCAAAAACTCAAACGAGCAGCCCTCAAAGTCCTGTCTCGCAAAGTTCGAGCTCAAGCAGTCATAAGCAGTCGTCTTCGTCTACATCACCTCATTCTTCGGAAGTACCCTCTTCATCGAAAACCCCAACTCCTTCTTCGTCGGGTTAACTTTTAGGGGCTTAATCGAGAATAAACTTATGTTTTTATGATTGAACAGACAGGTACTTCTTATAGTATCTGCCTGTTCTTTTTCTTCGTCTTAAATCAATTGAATTAGTTGAAAGTTGTAGAAAAACATGATAAACTATAAAAGTTAAGTCTAATTTTTAGCCTTTAATGATCATGCATGTTGAGGGGGGCTTTGCGAATGATAGAAATAGCAGTTCTTGGGTATGGGGTTGTTGGTTCCGGTGTTGTGGAAGTTTTAACAACACACGCTGATAGCATTGCGCATCGCGCAAAAGAAAAAATTAATGTTAAATATATCCTAGTTAGAAGAGATCATGCGGAAAGTTCTCTTCAGGGAGAATTTACGAAATCTTTTGATGAAATTGTTGACGATCCGGACATTAAAATTGTTGTAGAAGCGATGGGTGGGTTAAACCCAGCGTATGAGTATGTGCGCCGTTCTTTAGAAGCAGGGAAAAGCGTTGTTACTTCCAATAAAGAATTGGTTGCTTCAAAAGGAGCTGAACTGCTCAAGATTGCTCAAGAAAAGAACTTGAATTTTCTCTTTGAAGCAAGTGTCGGAGGCGGGATTCCAATTCTAAGGCCTATCAGTCAATGCCTAGCTGCAAATGATGTGGTTGGAATCTGCGGCATTTTAAATGGAACGACCAATTTTATTTTGACGAAGATGTTTCATGATAATATGTCTTTTGAAGATGCGTTGAAGCTGGCACAAAAGCTCGGCTATGCGGAACGTGATCCTTCTGCGGATATTGAAGGAATGGATGCCTGCCGTAAAATTTGTATTCTTGCTTCTTTGACTTATGGACATCATGTTTATCCGGAACAGGTTCACACAGAAGGAATCACTGAGATTCGTAAGATTGACGTGGAATATGCGGATTCTTGGCATGGAGTTATCAAACTGATTGGTGAAGTCAAAAAAGAAGAGAATGGACGTCTGCAAATCATTGTATGTCCAATGTTTATTCCTTCTGATAGCCAGATTGCTACGGTTGATAATGTTTTTAATGCAATTATGGTGCGGGGCGATGCAACTGGAGATGTTTTATTCTATGGAAAAGGTGCCGGAAAGTTACCAACCGCGAGTGCAGTGGTAGCAGATGTTATTGATTGTGTAAAGCATTTAAAAGCCAGAAAATATTTGTTTTGGGATGCTGGTTCTCCAGATTATATCGATGACTATACAAAGGATACCCGCGCATTTTATGTTTGTGCAAAATATAAGGAAGATGCGGAAAAGGGACTTGCCATGGCAAGAAAAGAATTTTCAACATTGGAACATTTGAAAAGAAAGAATGCACCACTAGGGGAATTTGCATTTGTTACGGATACTATGCAGGAGTGTGAATTCCGCAAAAAATGTATTGTGCTTAAAAAAGCAGGAATAGAAATTCAAAATACGATTCGAGTGGGCGATATGTGATGAATGCATAGTATAAGAGATAGGATGTGCGGTAAAATGATCAGAATCCAGATACCGGCTACCAGTGCCAATCTCGGCTCTGGGTTTGATGCCTTGGGAATCGCTCTGAATTTATATAATCAGGTATGGATGGAAGAATCGGATTCTGTCGATATTTCCTGTAAAGACGATGTCGATGTACCGAAAGATGAAACTAATCTGATTTTTTGGGCAGCAAAACAGCTTTATGAAGAGTGTGGGCATAAACTGCCGGGATTAAAAATTGTTCAACTAAATAATATTCCAATGGCGCGCGGACTTGGTAGCAGTTCAGCTTGTATCGTGGCAGGATTAGCAGGAGCAAACAGGCTTTTGGGATCTCCAATGAGCCAGATGGAACTTGTTAGTCTGGCAACAAAAATTGAAGGGCATCCAGATAACGTTGCACCGGCGATAGAAGGTGGCTTAGTGGCTTCTGCGATTGAAGCCGGAAAAGTCTACAGCGTCAGTGTTCCAGTGTCTGATAAAATTCGCTTTGTGCTTTTTATTCCTCCGTTTGAGTTGAAAACTGAAAAAGCGCGATCTGTTTTGCCGGATACCTATAGCAGACAGGATGCCATTTATAATTTGTCAAGATCCGCGTTAATGACAGCGTCTTTGTTTTCAGGAAATCTCGAAAATCTCCGGGTTGCGGTGGAGGATAAAATTCATCAACCGTACCGTTCGTCTTTAATTCCAAACTATGATCAAGTTTTTCGTCTCAGTTATGAGCTTGGTTGTCTGGGAACCTGTGTCAGCGGCGCAGGCCCATCAATCTTGGCAATGGTTGAAAGTACGGTTGCAGATCATTTTACAAAGCTTGCCAAAGAACGTTTGAAAGAAAAGCAAATTGGAGATTGGCAGGTAAAACTGCTGAATGCAGAACCAAATGGGGCGCAGATCTTTGTTGAGTGAGTTTTACAATTAAGACCAACTTTTTATGAGGGGAGAACATCCATGAGCTTAATTGTTCAGAAATTTGGGGGAAGTTCCGTCGCAAACGCGGAACGTGTATTTAACGTAGCTGATATTGTAACGAAAACATATCAGAAGGGAAATGACGTGGTTGTTGTTGTCTCTGCCCAAGGGGATACAACAGATGATTTAATTAAAAAAGCTGCAGAAATCAATTCAAATCCAAGCAAAAGAGAAATGGATATGCTTTTAACAGCAGGGGAGCAGATGAGTGCATCTTTGCTGGCGATGGCAATTGAAAAGCTTGGTTTTCCAGTCGTTTCACTTTTGGGCTGGCAAGCCGGATTTGAGACCAGCAGCGCATATGGGAGTGCCCGAATTAAGCGGGTGGCCCCAAGTAGAATTCGCCAGGCACTTGATAAGAAAAATATTGTGGTAGTGACAGGATTTCAAGGAATTAATAAATATGGGGATGTAACAACACTGGGACGTGGCGGCAGTGATACGAGCGCTGTTGCGATTGCAGCGGTAATGCATGCAGATCTTTGTCAGATCTTTACCGATGTGGAAGGTGTTTTTACGGCAGATCCACGCAAGGTTCCTGGAGCTAGAAAATTAGATTGTATTTCTTATGATGAGATGTTGGAATTGGCATCTTTGGGTGCACAGGTTCTAAATAATCGTTCTGTAGAAATGGCGAAAAAGTATAATATTGAACTGGAGGTTCTCTCCAGCTTAACTCGGAAAAAAGGTACAATCGTCAAGGAGGCAACCAAAATGGAGAAGATGCTGATTAGCGGTGTAGCAAAAGATGAAGATGTTGCAAGAATTTCAATTATCGGGGTGCCGGATCGTCCCGGCCTTGCTTTTAAGATTTTTTCAAAGCTTTCTGCTAATGGAATCAATGTGGATATTATCCTTCAGTCTGTGGGACGTAACGGAACGAAGGATATCAGTTTTACAGTAAATGCAGGAAATTTAAAAGAAACTTTAGATATTCTTTCTCCTTACCTTGATTTGATCGGGGCTTCTAGCCTCACTTATGATGATCATGTTTCAAAAGTGAGCGTAGTAGGTGCCGGAATGGAATCTCATCCTGGAATTGCTGCACAGATGTTTGAAGCACTTTTTGAAGCGAATATTAATATTCAGATGATCTCGACAAGTGAAATTAAAATTTCCGTATTGCTGTCCAACAAAGATGCAGATCGTGCAGTCCTTGCGGTACATGATAAGTTCTTTAATGGAAACAATCTGGATGATTTAACCTGACTGGTATATAAAATAATGGCAACGTTTCATTGTAGTGCATAAGTTTTCTGGAAAATGGCTTGCTTTTTAAGAACACTTATGATAAAATAATCAACGTTGTCAATTTCCGGGTGTGGCGCAGTTGGTAGCGCGCTTGACTGGGGGTCAAGAGGCCGTGAGTTCAAGTCTCGCCACTCGGACCAGTTATAAAAGCAAATAAAAGGATTCGAGCTCTTGTGGTTCGAATCCTTTTATTTGCTTAATCTTAATATAGTGATACTTCGGAAGACAATATTTTTGATCTTTAAAATTGCCGGAAAGTTGTTGTAGGGGAAACAGCTGATCAGCTGTTTTGGAGATTTTATTGTAGGGAAGGATAAAATGCTTCATCAGACAGAACTTACCGAAAAATATGCAAAAGAGATAAGTACTTGGAAATATGACAATGAATACAGCGTTTATAATTATCCGGATTGGAATATAATGTCAGTACAAAAATGGGCAATTACTATCGCTGAAAAACGTAAAAATGAATTTATGGCGGTAATTAATGAGACCCGGTTATGCGGCTATTTTCGGTTTTCAGTTAATGATCAAATTGTTATGGCGGGATTGGGGCTAAATCCTCAATTTTGCGGAAAGGGCTATGGAAAACAATTAATGGATCTGATCACTCAAGAATTCAAAAAAAGGTTTACTGATAAGATCCTTGAATTAGAAGTGAGGACTTTTAATAAAAGAGCAATACGATGTTATCTGTCAGCTGGGTTTTTGAAGTTACACACATATACTAAAAAAACGCCTATTGGAACGGATACGTTTTTATTAATGCAATATGATAAGCGTAATTAATTATTAGAATTATGCTTCTTTGCGTTGTTTCATAGAAAATTTTGGGCTATAATGAAACAATATGTTTTTGCCTTTTATAGGATGTTGTGATAATAAAAAACGAAAAGGAGGGGCTTTATGAGCTTTGATGAAAAAAAGCAGTTTGATCTTCCCGGTATTTTATATTTTGCTTCTGGAAATCGATACACGGGAAGCGTTGGAGCTGGAATTGAAAATGGATTTAATTATGCTGCAGAGCCGGAAGATGGCACCCTTAATATTTCTATCTGGCGTTCTCCTGTTTGCTGTGAATTAGCAGAAGATAAAATTCAAAAAGAATTTTCATTGACTGCAGAAGGAATTGAAAAAGCATTGCAGTATCTTTCAGATTCCTATGACTTGTCGAAAAAAGAAGAAAATTAAATGGGGACTGGTACGATAAAGCATTTCGTATCAGCCTTCTTTGTTTATCACAGTATCCTTGTACCTGTCCTCAAAATCAGATGAAAATTTTTAATGCTTTTAAAATTATTTTTGGATAATTGAGATATTAAAAATGACCTTACATGATAATGCCTGTTAAAATGAGGAACAATAAAAGGAAAATGATAAAAATTATTGCGAAAAATTGAAGCGTTCGTTATAATATAAACAGACCGTATCAAAGAAAGAGGCGTTTTAGATGGAAAAAACGATTGTCCGTACCCGTTTTGCGCCAAGTCCTACCGGCTTTATGCATGTGGGAAATTTGCGCACAGCACTATATGCTTATTTAGTAGCAAAATCCAAGGGAGGAAAATTCATCCTGAGAATTGAAGATACTGATCAGGAACGTTTGGTGCCGGGCGCTGTAGACGTCATTTATCATACATTACAACAAGTTGGTTTACAGCACGACGAAGGTCCGGATCTCGGAGGAGAATACGGCCCATATATTCAAAGTGAACGGAAAAATATCTATCTTCCTTATGCTGAGAAGCTGGTAGAGGAAGGAAAAGCTTATTATTGCTTCTGTACAAAGGAACGTTTGGAATCTCTGCATCAAGAGAACACATTCGGCGGCTATGATCGTCATTGCCGCAATCTTCCTAAAGAAGAAGTGCAGCGGCTTTTAGATATGGGGACACCGTGGGTTATCCGACAGAAAATGCCGCTGGAAGGCAGCACTACCTTTGTCGATTCGGTATTTGGAGAGATCACGATTGAGAATAAAATGTTGGAAGATCAGGTCTTAATTAAATCGGATGGGTATCCAACTTATAATTTTGCTAACGTGATCGATGATCACCTGATGCACATTACACATGTTGTGCGTGGATGCGAATATCTGACCAGCACACCAAAATACAATTTGCTATATGAGGCGTTTGGCTGGGAAGTACCTGTTTATGTGCATTTGCCGCTGATCATGGGCCGCAATGCCGATGGGACAACCAGTAAGCTTTCAAAGCGTCATGGTTCTACCGGATTTGCTGATCTGATCAAAGAAGGATATTTGCCGGAAACCATTGTTAACTATATTGCACTTTTAGGGTGGGCTCCTAAAGATAATTGTGAAATTTATTCTCTGCAGGAATTATGCAATGCTTTTTCGCTCGATGGAATCAGCAAGAGTCCGGCAGTGTTTGATTATGAAAAACTCACTTGGATGAATGGGGAATATATTCACAAGATGCCGAAAGAAGAATTTATTCGAGAGGCAACTCCTTATTTTAAAGAAGTCTTTGGGGAGAATCTGCCGGACACTGAAATTCTTGCAGATATTCTTCAGCCTCGTGTCCTGAAATTCATCGAAGTTCCTCAAATGCTGCAGTTCTTTAAAGAACTGCAGGATTATCCGACAGACTTTTTTATCAATAAAAAGAGTAAGGCAACTTTAGAGAATGCCCCAGTAATGCTCCAAAAATCAATTGATTTACTATCGTCCTTGGAAGATTGGAGCGTACCCTCTCTGCACGATAAACTGCTTCAGCTTGCGAAAGATTTAGAAGTGAAAAATGGAACTTTACTGTGGCCGGTACGAATTGCTGCGGCAGGACAAACGGTGACTCCTGGAGGCGCAATGGAGATTTTATCTATTCTAGGCAAAAAGGAATCCCTGAGAAGGCTAACACTGGGTCTTGAAAAACTGAAAGCGTAAGGAGCGTTAATCACATGAGTGATAATAAAATAGTGGAGCCAGCAGAAGAAAATTCCGGAAACTTTATTCATACGCTGATCGAGGAGGACTTGGCAGAAGGCGGACGTGATTATGGCAAAAAAGTCCATACACGTTTTCCTCCTGAGCCGAATGGTTATCTTCATATCGGACATGCCAAGGCAATCTGTATCGATTTTGGTACAGCAGAAAAATACGGCGGTATGTGTAATCTGCGTATGGACGATACCAATCCGACCAAAGAGGATGTAGAATATGTCGATTCCATCAAACGAGATATTAAGTGGTTGGGATTTGACTGGGACGACCGCTTTTACTATGCGTCCGATTATTTTCCGAAGATGTATGAATTGGCAGTTAAACTGATTCGGGAGGGGCTTGCTTATGTCTGCGAGTTAACTCCGGAGCAGATGCACGATAATCGCGGAGATTTAAGCCACCCGGCGGTGAGTCCCTATCGGGATCGCCCAATAGAAGAGAGCCTTGACCTTTTTGGGAGAATGAAAGCAGGAGAATTCGAAGACGGCAGAATGACGCTGCGTGCAAAGATCGATTTAAATTCAGGCAACTTTAATATGAGAGATCCGGTTATTTATCGAATTAATCATATGAAGCATCATCGTACAGGAAACAACTGGTGTATTTATCCGATGTACGATTTTGCACATCCAATTGAAGATGCAATCGAAGGAATTACACATTCCCTCTGCAGTTTGGAATTTGAGGATCACAGACCGCTTTACGATTGGGTGATTGAACACGTAGATTTACCTGCAAAACCACGCCAGATTGAGTTTGCACGTCTTGGAATCAACAATACGGTAATGAGTAAGCGTAAATTGCGTCAGTTGGTAGAAAAGCATTATGTCAGTGGTTGGGATGATCCTAGAATGCCAACGCTTTGTGGATTGCGCCGCCGCGGCTTTACACCGGCTTCTATTCGTAATTTTTGTGAACGAATTGGGGTTGCTAAGGTGAATTCCATAGTGGAGTTCAGTTTCTTGGAGCATTGTCTTAGAGAAGATTTGAATCAAAATGCACGCCGTACGATGGCGGTGCTTCATCCTATAAAACTGACGATTACCAATTATCCAGAAGGAAAAAGTGAAACATTTGAAGTCGAGAATAATCCGGAACGTCCGGAAGAGGGCACCAGAACTGTGACTTTTTCCAGAAATCTCTGGATCGAACGGGAAGATTTCATGCAAGAGCCGATCAAGAAATATTTTCGGATGTTCCCTGGTAATGAAGTGCGTTTAAAGACTGCTTATGTGGTGCGCTGTACAGGCTGCAAAACGGATTCTAATGGGAATGTGATAGAGGTTCTGGCCCAGTATGATCCTGCTACCCGTGGTGGAAATACTCCAGACGGGCGCAAAGTAAAAGGAACGATTCATTGGCTTGACGCTGATACGGCGATTCCTGCTGAAGTGCGTCTTTATGATAATCTTTTTACGGTACCTGAACCGGAGCAGGAAAACTTTTTGGAATTGCTCAATCCGAATTCTTTGCAAATTCTCACAGAGTGCAAGGTAGAGCCTTCGATGATGCAAGCGAAAGCTCCAGCGTTTTTTCAGTTTATGAGGCAGGGATACTTTTGTTTGGACCAGGATTCCACTCAAGATCATCTGATTTTTAACCGTTCGGTGTCTTTAAAGGACAGCTTTAAAAAGAAAAATTGAACAAATTTAGATAAAAATAGATTTGTTGCTCTTCTTTAAAAAAGGTTTTCGCAAAAAATGAATTTATTTTACCCGATTTTTAGAGAAACCATTCTGAAAATGTAACTTTTCTATCAAAAAACTTTACCAGCATGTTTGTTTTATGGTATAATAATTCCGTGAGGGCTTTCGAAGATCGGGAACAACAATAATTTTCTTTGGGATTTTAACGAGTCCCAAAGAAATTATTTCTGCCGTGCAAGTCTTAAATATTTTTGTGCAGACAAGCTGTGTTCATGGAGAAAAATACAACTTTTGTTTGCAAAAAATGATAGACGTGTTTTCGATATCCGAAAAACCATTCTTTGCAAAATTGAAATGGAGGAAAAAACTATGTCGAAGAAGATTGTCATTGCAGGTGCTTGCCGTACCGCTGTTGGTAAAATGGGCGGCGTCCTTTCTACAGTGCCTGCAGCGAAATTAGGTGAGATCGTAATTCGTGAGGCAGTTAAGCGTGCCGGTATCCAGCCAAAAGATGTTGATGAGGTATTGATGGGCTGCGTTATTCAGGCAGCTCAGGGCCAGAATGTTGCCCGTCAGGCAACGTTAAATGCAGGACTGCCGATTGAGACTCCTGCAGTTACTTTGAATGTTGTTTGTGGGTCTGGCCTGAACAGCGTTAATATGGCTGCTGATATGATCCTTGCTGGAGATGCAGATGTTGTAATCGCCGGAGGCATGGAGAACATGTCTATGGCTCCTTATGCAATGACCAAAGCTCGTTTTGGCTATCGCATGAACAACGCAACGATCATTGATACCATGGTTAATGATGGACTGTGGGATGCTTTTAATAACTATCATATGGGCATTACTGCCGAGAATATTGCAGAGCGTTGGCACTTGACTCGCCGCGAATTGGATGAGTTCGCTGCATGGAGCCAGCAGAAATGCGAAAAAGCTCAGGCAGAAGGCAAATTTAAGAATGAAATTGTTCCGGTTGAAGTAAAGAAGAAGAAGGAAACTGTCATTGTTGATACTGATGAAGGTCCGCGTGCAGGCGTAACTGCTGACAGCATTTCCAAATTGCCTCCGGCCTTTAAAAGACCTGATGGTGTTGTTACTGCAGCAAACTCTTCTGGAATCAACGACGGTGCAGCAGCAGTTGTCGTTATGAGCGAAGAGAAAGCCAAAGAACTTGGCGTTGTTCCAATGGTCGAATGGGTTGGCGGAGCACTTGCTGGTGTTGATCCTGCTATTATGGGTATTGGACCAGTTGCTGCTACAAAGAAAGCAATGGCAAAAACCGGAATGAAAGTTTCCGATATGGATTTGATTGAAGCAAACGAAGCTTTTGCAGCACAGTCTGTTGCGGTTGCCCGCGAGTTGAAGTTTGATATGAGTAAGGTAAACGTAAATGGCGGTGCAATTGCACTGGGACATCCTGTTGGAGCTTCCGGCTGCCGTATCTTTGTTACCCTCTTACACGAAATGCAGAAACGCAATTCTAAATATGGTCTTGCTACATTGTGCATTGGTGGCGGCATGGGCTGTGCAACGATTGTAAAGGCTTACAATAAATAAAGAGGAACAAACAAAATGAGCTATGTGAAGTTCGAACAGCAGGGAATGGTCGCTGTCCTTACGATTGACCGCGAAAAGGCTTTAAATGCTTTGAATGACCAAGTTTTGGACGACCTTAATGCTGCTTTTAATCAGATTGATCAGGACTATTTTCGTTGTGTAGTAATTACTGGAGCCGGTACCAAAGCTTTTGTTGCCGGAGCAGATATTGCGGCTATGAGCAAAATGACACGCTGTGAAGCAGTGAAATTCGGACAAAAGGGAAATGAACTTTTTCGAAAAATTGCTAAATTTCCGCTGCCTGTTATTGCTGCAGTTAATGGATTTGCTCTTGGCGGCGGCTGTGAGCTAAGCCTCTCCTGCGATATTCGTCTTGCTTCAGAGAATGCTGTTTTTGGCCAGCCTGAGACCGGTTTGGGGATTACTCCCGGATTCGGTGGTACGCAGCGTTTGGCTCGCTTAATCGCAAAAGGAATGGCAAAAGAAATGATTTATGCCGGAACAAAGATTAAGGCAGACCGTGCTTATCAGCTGGGATTGGTGAATGCAGTTTATCCGCAGGAGGAACTGATGTCTGCTGCTATGAAATTGGCGAATAAAATAGCGGGAAATGCTCCAATTGCAGTGCGTGCAAGCAAGCAGGCTTTAAATAAGGGACTCCAGATGAATATGGATGAAGCTGTTGTTCTTGAAGAGCAGTTCTTTAGCAGTTGCTTTGAGAGCTGTGATCAAAAAGAAGGTATGAATGCCTTCGTTGAAAAGAGAAAGCATGAGCCTTTTGAGAATAAGTAATTTTATCCGTTATCTTTAGAAAGCTTTTTAAATGCTTTTCTTTTGATTATTACATCATAAATAGGTTGATTTCTTATAAATAATTTTTGGAGGTAAGAAGACAATCATGAAAGTTGGCGTAATTGGTGCCGGCACTATGGGCTCCGGTATTGCTCAGGCTTTTGCCCAGACAGAAGGATTTGAAGTTGCTCTTTGTGATATCAAAGCAGAATGGGCAGAGGGCGGTAAAGGAAAAATTCAGAAGAATCTTTCCAGCCGTGTTGCAAAGGGAAAAATGGAACAGGCCGCTGCAGATGCAATTCTTGCGAAAATCAGCACCGGCACAAATGAAATCGTTGCAGATTGCGATTTGGTGATTGAAGTTGCTCTTGAAAATATGGAGATTAAGAAAAATATTTTCAAACAGTTGCAAACAATTTGCAGAAAAGATACAATCTTTGCAAGTAACACATCTTCTCTTTCAATTACTGAAATTTCTAATGGACTTGACCGTCCTGTCGTAGGAATGCACTTCTTTAATCCGGCTCCTGTTATGAAGTTGGTTGAAGTAATTGCAGGAGAGACGACTACTGACGAGCAGGTTCAGAAGATTATTGAAATTGCTGAAAAGATCGGCAAAACTCCGGTACAGGTAAAAGAAGCTGCCGGATTTGTTGTAAACCGTATTTTAATTCCGATGATTAATGAGGCAATCGGTATCTATGCAGATGGCGTAGCTTCCGTTGAAGGAATTGATACGGCAATGAAACTGGGCGCAAATCATCCGATGGGGCCTCTGGCTCTTGGTGATTTGATTGGCCTGGATATTTGTCTTGCCATTATGGAGGTCCTGCAGAGCGAGACCGGCGATCCAAAATATCGTCCTCATCCGCTGCTTAAAAAGATGGTCCGCGCCGGAAAACTCGGACGCAAGACCGGTGTCGGTTTTTACGATTATCACAAATAATTCGTATCCCGATGCTTATTAGGAATCGATAATCAGCGTAAATACTGTCAGTATCCCAGCAGACAGTGCTGTCTCTGGTATTTATGATTCCGTTTTGTAACACAACTATAGTAGGAAGAAGGTATATGCATGGATTTGCACCTGTCCAAAGAACAAGAGATGCTTCGTAAGATGTATCACGACTTCGCGGAAAACGAAGTAAAACCCCTGGCGCAGGAAGTTGACGAAGACGAGCGCTTTCCTATGGAGACTGTGGAAAAGATGTCCAAGCTGGGCATGATGGGCATTTATTTCCCGAAAGAATACGGCGGTGCTGGCGGAGATGTTCTCAGCTATGCAATGGCCGTTGAGGAACTGAGCAAAGTTTGCGGCACTACTGGTGTTATTGTCTCTGCTCATACTTCTCTTTGCTGTGCTCCAATTTATGAGCACGGTACTGAGGAGCAGAAGAAAAAGTATCTGCCAAAACTGTGCTCTGGCGAATGGATTGGCGCCTTTGGTTTAACCGAACCTGGCGCTGGTACTGATGCTCAGGGTCAGCAGACAACTGCTGTTCTTGAAGGAGACCATTATGTATTAAATGGTTCCAAAATTTTCATCACGAATGCTGGTGTAGCAAACGTATTTGTTATTATTGCTGTAACCGGTCATCACCTTAATGCAAAAGGCCGCAAAATTAAAGATATTTCAGCCTTTATCGTAGAGCGTGATTTCCAGGGCTTCTCTGTAAGTAAGCCTGAAAAGAAGATGGGCATTCGTGGTTCTTCTACTTCAGAGCTCGTTATGGAAGACTGCATTGTGCCTAAGGAGAATCTCCTTGGCAAAGAGGGTCAGGGCTTTAAGATTGCTATGGAGACTTTGGATGGCGGCCGTATCGGCATCGCTTCCCAGGCTCTCGGCCTTGCAGAAGGCGCAATTGAAGAGACAATTAAATACACCAAAGAGCGTGTTCAGTTCGGTAGACGTATTTCTCAGTTTCAGAACACCCAGTTCCAGCTGGCGGATATGTATGCAAAGACCGAAGCTGCAAAGTGGCTGGTTTATTCCGCCGCAATGAAGAAGCAGAATCATGAGCCTTATATTGTTGATGCCGCTATGGCAAAATTGGTAGCTGCTGAGACTGCTAGTGATGTTACCCGCCGTTGCGTACAGCTGTTCGGTGGATATGGCTACACCCGTGAGTATCCTGTTGAGCGCATGATGCGTGATGCAAAGATCACTGAGATCTACGAGGGTACTTCCGAGGTTCAGCGTATTGTCATTTCTGGCTATCTTGGCTTGAAATAAGGAACTGGAGGGAAATATTCGACATGAAAGTTATTGTTTGTGTAAAACAAGTCCCGGATACCTCTGGTGTCGTTGCTGTTAAAGCAGATGGCACTATGGATCGTTCTTCCATGGCAACAATCACCAATCCTGATGATATGAATGCAGTTGAAGCGGCTCTTCAACTGAAAGAAAAAACAGGTTGCGAAGTAATTGTTGTTTCTATGGGACCCCCTCCGGCAGAGGGAATGCTGCGTGAAATCCTTGCCCGCGGTGCAGATCGTGCGGTTTTGGTTTCTGCACGTGAATTCGGTGGCAGTGATACCTATGCAACTAGTCAGATTCTGGCTGCTGCAATTAAGAAGATTGGTTTAGGCCCGGATGATATCGTATTCTGTGGCCGTCAGGCTATTGATGGTGATACTGCACAGGTTGGCCCGCAGATCGCTGAAAAGCTTGGTATGCCTCAGGTTACTTATGTAGCAGATATTAAAGTTGAGGGCAAAGATCTTGTCGTAAAGCGTATGCTGGAAGACGGATTTATGATGCTGAAAGTTCAGACTCCGTGTCTCTTAACCTGCATTAAAGAGCTGAATGAGCCCCGTTATATGAGTGTTGGAGGCATTTTTGAATGCTATTCCAAGCCTTTGGATGTTTTCAACTATGAGGCATTGAAAGATGATCCGCTGGTTGATTTGGATACAATCGGCCTTAAAGGATCTCCGACCAATGTGTATAAGTCTTTCTCGCCTCCGCTTAAAGGTGCCGGCGTAATGCTGGAAGGCGCAGATAAAGCAACTTGCGATAAGCTTGTTGGTATTCTGGACGGGAAACACCTTATCTAATTTGAAAGGAGATGTAATAAATGGCTGAATTTAATAGTAAAGACACCGCCGCCTTTAAGGGCGTGTGGGTATTTTGTGAGCAGCGCGAAGGCGTAATTATGAGTACCACTTATCAGCTGCTCAGCGAAGGCCGTAAACTGGCCAATGACCTAGGCGTAGAGCTTTGCGGTCTTTTGCTTGGTCATAATATTAAAGAAGAGTACGTCAAGGGTCTTGGCGGATACGGCGCTGATCGTGTATATGTTTGTGATAGTGAGCTCTTAGAGACCTATACAACAGACGGTTATGCAAAAGTAATCTGTGATGCTGTCAAAGAGAAGAAACCAGAGGTTCTTTTGATTGGTGCTACCAACATTGGCCGTGACCTTGGACCTCGCTGTGCAGCTCGTCTGCATACCGGTTTGACTGCTGACTGCACCCATCTGGATGTAGATACCGAAAAATATAAGGCATTTTTAAAGACGACTTCTACCATTGATGTCGATCATACTCCCTTTGAGAACAATACCAATTTGAAGATGACTCGTCCGGCATTTGGCGGCCACTTGATGGCTACCATTATTTGCCCGCGTTTTCGTCCGCAGATGTCTACTGTTCGTCCGGGCGTTATGAAGACTCAGCCTTATGATGAGGCTGGTGCACAGAAGGTTGTTGTTGAGAATCTGAAAATTGCCCTTAAAAAGGACGATATTCATGTAGAGGTCCTCGATGTTGAGAAAGCAGCCAAGAAGATGGTCGATTTGATCGGTGCTGATGTCGTTGTTTCTGTTGGACGTGGTATCAGCAAAGATGTTGAAAAGGGCATTAAGATTGCACAGGACCTGGCTGATGTATTGGGCGGCGTCGTAGGCGCTTCTCGTGCAGTTGTTGATGCTGGTTGGATTTCTTCCGATCATCAGGTCGGCCAGACAGGCAAGACTGTTCATCCTCGCATTTATGTTGCACTTGGTATTTCCGGTGCAATTCAGCATCAGGCTGGTATGCAGGATTCCGAATGCATTATTGCAATTAATAAGAATGCAGATGCTCCTATCTTTGATATTTCTTCTTATGGTATCGTTGGCGATTTGTTTAAAGTCGTGCCGATGCTGACTGAGTCAATTAAAGCTTTGGAAGCAACCAAATAAGGATCCTTCTTCCTAATTCTCTTAGCAAGAGAATAAAAAGCCACCCTTTTCCCACTGGGGAGAAGGGTGGCTTTTCTAAATATATTCTTAATTTACAGGAAAATACACAAAGAATAAAAAGAATAATTAGTTGCTATAAAGTTTAAAAAGGGCCTTGATTTTCATCGCTATTTAAAGGATGAAAACCAAGGCCCTTTTTTATAGAAAAATGAAATTAAATTTTGTTAGACTGGCGCCAAATATTCTGTGATTCAGCAGCTTTAATTAATTGATCACGGAATTTTGGATGTGCAACACTAATAATTGCTTCAGCACGCTGCCAAGTGGAAAGTCCCTTTAGGTTTACTTTTCCGTATTCGGTAACAAGCCATTGAATATTACAACGGGTATCTGTTACGATAGAGCCATTTTTCAAAGTCGGTAAAATACGGGAAACAGTTTCTCCTTTTTTGTTGGTAAAAGTAGAAGAGCAACAAATAAAGCTCTTTCCACCATGACTCAAATAGGCGCCCATAACAAAATCAAGCTGTCCGCCTGCACCGCTGATTTGCTTAATCCCAGCAGATTCTGCATTCACTTGTCCATAAAGGTCAACATCAATTACATTGTTAATGGAGATAAAATTGTCAAGAGCTGCAACTGTGCGAACATCATTGGTATAATCGACAGGTGCACTCATCAGTGCAGGGTTGTTATTCATGTATTCATACATTTCTTTGGAACCGGAACCAAAAGCATAAGTTTGACGCCCATAATCAATATTTTTCTTCGATCCATTAATCTTTCCGGCTTTTGCAATTTTTACAAAAGCGTCAACATACATTTCGGTATGAACACCAAGATCTTTTAGGTCAGAATCAACGATCATGGAGCCGACTGCATTGGGCATGCCGCCAATTCCGAGCTGCAGGCAGGCACCATTTGGAATTTCTTCTACAATCAGTTTTGCAACAGCTTTGTCAATCTCAGTAGCAGGAGCTTCTGCACCAGTTGCGTCAATTGGGTTATTTGGACCTTCTACAACCATATCTACTTTATTGATATGAATTCCTTCGTTAAAACCACCTAGACAGCGAGGCATGTTTTGATTGACTTCAACAATAATCGTTTTTGCTTTTTCACACATTGCAGTAATATGCGAAGCACTGGGGCCAAAGTTAAAATAGCCATGTTCATCCATAGGAGCAACCTGAATCATCACAACGTCAACCGGATCCAGATTTTCGCGATAAAAGCGAGGCAGCTCTGAATAACGCATGGGGCTGTAATATGCCATTCCGAGAGAAATCATTTTACGTTCAATTCCACTCATATGCCAGCTATTCCACGTAAAATGGGTTGGTGCATCCGGTACTTTGGAAATCTCCAAGGGGTGCATGACAACGCCGCCGCGAAGTTTTACATCCGTCAGTTCATTGTAACGTGCAGCTAGAGCCTTATCGAGGACAACAGGAGTCCCAAGACACCATCCATAATCCACCCAGTCACCGGATTTGACAATCTTGACTGCATTTTCAGCAGTTGTCAGTTTGCTTTGATATTCCTCATAAAAATCCATTCCAAAAGAACCTCCTACCACGTTTGGTTACTTTAATTATTTGTTTTATATTATATCAGATTTGCTGCTAAAAGACAAGAAATCACTTATCCTGTCGGGCATTGTTGTATTTTTAAAAATATGGTAAAATTAAGCAAATAAAAGTAGGAGCGAAATAAATTGGATTCAAATGTTAATAAAGAAAAATTGTGTTTATTAAAAATGCTTCAAATTTTTAGAAAGAATTCAGATCAGGATCACCCGATTACCCTTTTAGAAGTTGGCAAGCTTTTGGAACAAGAAGGCCTTTCCTGTAGCCGGAAGACACTTGGCAGAGACTTAAAAGCTTTAAAAGATGCTGGGTATGATTTTATAAAATCAAATGGCTCAAGCCAAAGAGGCTTTTACCTTGCAGAGTCGTCTTCATTCGAAACTGCGGAGGTACGTGTGCTGATGGATGCCGTTTTAAGTGCTCCGTTTATAACAGAAGAGTGGACAAAACAGCTTATTGATCACCTAAAGAGCTTGATGAGTGTACATCAGGCGGAAGATATGTGCCGTCAAATCAGTTTCGACAGAACTTATAAATGTAAAAATGGAGAAATTTTTTATACAATTGATACGCTGGAAAAAGCAATTCGTGCTAAAAAGAAAATTCGTATGGTGTATCAGCATCAGATCCTTTGGCACAATCGAGTAACGCTTGACTTTGGACGAGAATTTATTTTGAGTCCCTATGCTTTATTATGGAGTCACGACAAATATTATTTAGCATGTAATTATAAAAAATATGATGTGGTTTCAAATTATCGTTTAGACCGTATGCATAAGGTGGAGATTTTGGAGGAGCCGGCACGTCCATTTGAAGAAGTTTGTTCTTACCGTGGAACTTTTGATGCAGATGATTATTTGCGGCATTCTTTTTATATGTACAATGGGGAACGACAAACACTTTTGATTCGCTGCAAAAATTCCGCATTAGAAATCATGTTGGATCGTTTTGGAGATTCTTTGGAATTCTTGGAGTGCGATCACAGTAGGGATGCATTTACAGCCCGCACAGATGTTAGTATTAGTGATGGACTTTATGAATGGCTTTTACAGTACAGTGGAGTAATGACAGTCTTGTCCCCAACAATTGTGCGTCATGAGATGCAAGATAGAATCCGTGAATTATATAAACGCTATCAATGTGGCCCAAATTCTCAAAATGACGATGCTTAAAAAAAGATCGGCTTTCAGCAAAAGAACTTTTACTGAAAACCGACCATTTTATTTTCCGGGAAATAATGTTAGGAAAACCACATATGCTCAACAAAAATTTCAATTCCAATTGCAATTAAAACGATTCCGCCGAAAAGTTCTGCACGGTTGCTCAAAAGAGGGCCAAACTTTTTTCCAATATAAACACCAATGAGACAAAAAAAGAATGTTACGGCTGCAATAATACTGACAGCTAAAAGCATTAACAGAGGGGTTGAGGCACCAACTGCATTCGGAAGAATCACGCCTGTTGCAAGAGCATCGATGCTGGTGGCAATCGCAAGCACTAAAATTTGTTTCCATGATAAATCATTTTGGTAGCAAACAGCTGTTTCTTTATGGCGGGATTCTTTTAACATTTGAATTCCAATGATACTTAAAAGAATCAGGGCAATCCAATGATCAACGCTTTCTATTAAAGAAGCGCCGGTAATTCCGACCAGCCACCCAATGATAGGCATGATCCCCTGAAATAATCCAAAACTGCAGGCTAATTTCAGAGCAAAAGAAAAGCGCAGCTTTTTTGTGACGGCACCGTTTGTGATGCTGACTGCAAAAGCATCCATTGAAAGGCCAACGGCAATTCCAAACAGAGCAAAGTAGTCCACAGTTTTCCCTCCAGACAATTTAAGAACAATGTTTTTAATATTAAAACTTTTTAAATAGTTTGTCAATCGTTTTAGAATATTAGAAAAGAAATTGCGATTTTTGAAAAATCATGTTAAAATAAACGCAATATAGGGGGCGTGAAAATGATAGCTTTGATCGATTATGGAGCCGGAAACCTGCAAAGCGTGATAAAAGCTTTTCACTATATTGGCTGTGAAGTTAAGGTAACAGCTGATCCTAAGGAGCTACAACGTGCAGATGCAGCCGTTTTACCTGGAGTAGGCGCTTTTGGAGATGCGATGAATAGTCTTCAAAAGTCAGGAATGGTTCCGGAAATTTATCACTTTATCGAACAGAATAAACCCTTTTTAGGAATTTGCTTGGGACTTCAAATGCTGTTTGAAAGCAGCGAAGAAAGTGAGGGGGTTAAGGGACTTGGAATCCTTCCGGGAAAAATTCTTCGAATTCCAGACGGCCCAGGTCTTAAGATCCCACATATTGGATGGAATAGCTTGAACCTTAAGTGCCGTACAGGCTTGTTTGAAAATCTTCCAGAAAATTCTTATGTTTATTTTGTACATTCTTATTACTTAAAAGCAGAGAAACGCCACCAAGTCATTGCGACTACCTCTTATGGAGTTGAGATTGATGCTGCTGTTCAGCGCGGCAATTTATTTGCAACTCAGTTTCATCCTGAAAAAAGCGGTCAGGTCGGTCTGAAAATTTTGGAAAACTTTGTTTCAATGATCGGGGAGGGCAATGCTTAATGTATGCAAAACGAATTATCCCTTGTTTGGATGTGAAAAATGGACGAGTGGTCAAAGGAACCTCTTTTATTCACCTGAGGGATGCCGGAGACCCAGTCGAATGTGCAATTGAATATGATCACCAAGGAGCAGATGAACTGGTTTTGCTGGATATTACGGCTTCTGCTCAATCGAGAGGAACGCAGCTGCAGTATGTTAGTTCTGTGGCAGATCACATTTTTATTCCATTTACGGTTGGTGGCGGTATCCGCACAGTAGAAGACTTTACAGCTTTGTTAAGAGCGGGCGCTGATAAAGTTTCGGTGAATTCTGCTGCAATTCGAAACCCAAAACTGATTGAGGAAGCTGCCAGAAAATTTGGAAGTCAGTGTGTTGTTTGTGCAATTGACGCAAAAAGGAGAGCAGAAGGCGGCTGGACTGTTTATATCAACGGCGGTCGTATTGATACGGGAATAGATGCGTTGGAGTGGGCAAAAAAAGCAACTGAGCTGGGAGCAGGAGAACTTTTAGTGACCAGCATGGATGAAGATGGGCAGAAAAAAGGATATGATCTTGCTTTAACAGCGGCAATTTCTGAATCTGTCTCGGTTCCTGTAATTGCTTCCGGTGGGGCCGGAGCATTAGAGCATTTTTATGACGCTTTTACAAAGGGGAAAGCGGACGCTGTTTTGGCTGCGAGCTTATTTCACTTTGGAGAAATCAGTATTCCACAATTAAAAGAATATCTTTCTGGACGAGGAATCTCTGTTCGGAAGATATAATAATAGAAAAGTCAAGTTCTGTTTAAGAACTTGGCTTTTTCTATTATTAAAATGGAAATCTCCTGCATAGAAATAAAAGCGAGGAGGTGTCCTAAAAAATGAAGAAAAGAAGAATTTTAGCTGCTGTTCTTTCAGTTGTTTTTGTATTACAGGCGTTTTCGCTGCATGCCTATGCACTTTCAGATGAAGAACTGCCAGCCCCGAGTGCCTGCCTAATGGAAGCTGAGACCGGAAAAGTGCTGTATGAGAAAGCTTCGCACGATCAGCGTCCCTGCGCATCTGTTACAAAAGTGATGACGCTTCTTTTGGTAATGGAAGCTCTTGATGACGGCAAGATCCATTTGGACGACCAGGTCACAGCCAGTGAACATGCTGCCTCTATGGGAGGATCAGATATCTGGCTAAAAGAGGGAGAAACAATGAGCGTTGACGATATGCTGAAAGCGACAGTAATCGCAAGCGCGAACGATGCAGCAGTTGCCTTGGCAGAATTTGTCGCTGGAAGCGAAGACGCATTTCTTGCCCAGATGAATGAAAAAGCGAAGGCGCTCGGTATGAACGATACGACCTTTAAAAACTGTAACGGCCTTGATGAAGACGGTCATGTGACCAGTGCTTATGATGTTGCAGTGATGTCGCGGGAACTGATGAAACATCAGAAGATATTTGATTATACCGGCACATGGATGGACTCATTAAGGGATGGAAAAACGCAACTCGTTAATACGAATAAACTTTTGAAAAGCTATAAAGGAATCACTGGACTTAAAACCGGAACTACCAGCAAAGCCGGCAGCTGCATTTCGGCAACCGCAATGCGTGACGGTATGCACTTGATTGCGGTCGTTTTGGGTGCTTCCAATACGAAAGATCGCTTTAATAGTGCGGCTACTTTGCTAAACTATGGATTTGCAAACTGGTCTTTGAGTGCGTTGGAAGTTCCAGAAGAAGCTTATCAGCCTTTAAAAATCCAGAATGGAATGGAGAATGAAGTTCCTGTTACAATTGCAAATCCGGGAAGTGCATTAGTTTCGAAAGGAAAAGGGGAAGAGGTACAGTCAGCAGTCTCTTATGACGAATTTTTAGAGGTCCCTATCCAAAAGGGACAGCAGGTAGGGGAGATTACTTATTCGATTGGAGGCGAAACCGTCGGATCAGTGCCGATTTTAGCAGCAAAAGATATTGAAAAAGCAGAATTAATGCCTGTTTTTCACCTGCTTCTCCAAAATTTATTTTCTTTCTCTGATAAATAACAGGAAACAAACACGAATTATGCTATCGTGCCTTGCAAATTTCATCAAAATATTGTAAAATATAAACAATCAAAAAGCGCAAGGAGGAATTAAAATTGTCTCTTCGCTATGACACATGTTACTTCGATTCTTTTTTATCTTCGCAGGAGTATGAAGCACTTGCCCCTCAAGTAAAGCTTGCACATCAGATCCTGCACAACGGAACAGGCCTTGGCAATGATTTTCTCGGCTGGGTGGATCTTCCTGTAAACTATGACAAAGAAGAATTTTCCCGCATTAAGGCAGCGGCAGAACGAATTCGTAAGAATACTGATGTTTTCCTAGTAATCGGTATTGGGGGTTCCTATCTGGGAGCTCGTGCAGCAATCGAGTTTTTAAAATCGAACAATTACAATGCACTGAAAAAGAATTCGCCGGATATCTATTTTATTGGGAATAGTATCAGTTCAACTGCTCTAGCGGAAGTCATGGAAATCTGTGAAGGAAAAGATGTTTCCATTAATATGATTTCTAAATCTGGAACTACAACGGAACCGGCAATTGCTTTTCGAGTCTTGCGTGCTCTTCTTGAGAAGAAATATGGTGCAGAAGGCGCAAAAGAGCGTATCTTCTGTACGACTGATAAGGCACGCGGAACTTTAAAGCAGCTGGCAACAAAAGAGGGCTATGAAACTTTTGTAGTACCGGACGATGTCGGCGGACGCTACAGTGTTTTGACTGCAGTAGGACTTTTGCCGATCGCGGTTGCAGGATGCAATATTGATGCTTTGATGTCAGGAGCTGCTAAAGCACGAGAAGTGTATGATAATCCGGAGCTTTCAGAAAATCCATGTTATCAATATGCAGCGTCCAGAAATCTGCTTTATCGCAAGGGGAAAGAAATTGAAATCCTTGTAAGCTATGAACCATGTTTTACAATGATGAACGAATGGTGGAAGCAACTGTTCGGAGAGAGTGAAGGAAAAGACCAAAAAGGATTGTTCCCGGCTTCTGTCGTTTTTTCAACAGATCTTCATTCCATGGGACAGTATATCCAACAGGGACGCCGCTCTATTTTTGAAACGGTTGTACTGTTTGACCATGCTAAGAAGGAAATTTATCTGGGAAATGATTCAGAGAATACAGACGGGCTTAATTTTCTTGCAGGCAAGAGTATGTCTTATATCAATCAAAAAGCTTTTGAAGGAACCGTCCTTGCGCATACAGATGGAGGGGTTCCAAACGGAGTTATTCACGTTCCGGATTTCTCTGAGGATTCTCTTGGGCAACTGATTTATTTCTTTGAAAAAGCGTGTGCGATTTCCGGTTATCTGATGGGAGTAAATCCTTTTAATCAGCCCGGCGTCGAAAGCTATAAGAAGAATATGTTTGCTCTTTTGGGCAAGCCTGGTTATGAGGCACAAAAGGAAGCTCTGGAAGTAAGGCTTCATCACGATAAATAAGATAAAATATAGAAAGAAAAAGTAGGAGGATTCTACCATGATTACATTCATTACTGGCAAAAAAGGCTCCGGAAAGACCAAAAAACTCATTGATCGCGCAAATGAGGCTGTTAAAAATTCAAAGGGTAATGTTATTGTCATTGAAAAAGGGCTGAAGCTTACCTATGATGTTGATCATGCAGCACGTCTGATTGATATCGAAGCATATGGGATTAAAGGTGCAGATGCGCTTTTGGGCTTTATCAGTGGTATTTGTGCTGGAAATTATGATGTGACAGACGTGTTTGTTGATTCTACTCTAAAAATCATGGGACCCGATCTGGAAGCTTTGGTTCCTTTTGCAGAAAAAGTAAATGCTCTATCTTCTTTAGCAGATGTGAAATTTACATTTTTGATTTCTGCAGATCATTCCGAAATTCCAGAAGCTGCACAGAAATTTATTCAAGAAGTCTAATTTTCTCGTTTAAGCGACGCTTCTTCTGCAAAAACGCGCAAATCTTGTGGATTTTATCTTGACAAACACTATCAATACTTATATAATAAACAAATGTAGCGCAATGTGCTGAGGTGTTTAAATGCTTTTGAATTTAGAAAAATTGTTTGCGGAAGAGAAGGGAAGCCTTCCTTTTTCAGAAATGATTGATTTATCAAAAGTCGAGTACAATCGGTGTCATCCGTTTTCCTCTCCAGTTACGGTAAAGGGTACAGTTGTTGGAAAAAGCGGTTATTTGCAGTTGATCGGAAAGATTTTTTATCATCTTTCTGTTTTGTGTGACCGCTGCCAAGAACCCATCGAAAAGGATATGGAAATACCTTTTTCTCACATGCTTGTGAGAAGTGTATCAAATGAAGAAGACAGCGATGAGTACATTGTTACAGAGAATGATACCTTGGATTTAGCAGCGCTTGCAGAGGAAGATCTTTTGCTTTCTTTGCCGACTAAATTTCTCTGTAAGGAAGATTGCCGCGGTTTATGTCAGACTTGTGGGAAAAACTTAAATCAAGGGGCATGCGGTTGTAAATCTCATCAAATAGATCCTCGTCTTGAGGTTCTAAAAAAATTGATAAATTGACCAGAGTAAAATAAGGAGGTGCTGAGATGGCGGTACCAAAGGCGAAATTGTCTAGTGCAAGACAAAATAAACGGCGTTCCAACGTTTGGAAGATTAGCGCTCCGGCTCTGATGAAGTGCCCAAAATGTGGAGAATATAAGCTCGCTCATCGGGTATGCAATAACTGCGGTTATTACAATGGCAGAGAAGTAATCAAAAAAGAGGCTTAAGCTTCTGTGATTTCCGGAAATGATAGAGAAGGAGGAATCCTTCTCTATTTTTTTGGCCGAGCAATTCTTTTTATGGGGGGAATTACAGAAGTGGCAGTTTTTATTAAAGAGGTGCAGGCTGATACTCCAGCAGCATTGGCAGGCATTACAGGGCAGGATAAATTGATTTCTATTAATGGACATCCTATCATTGATGTTTTAGATTATCGCTTTTATGAGACCAATCGGAATTTGAAATTGGTTTTAAAAAGAGAAAATTCTGTTCGTACAGTTTCAATTCATAAGGGACAATATGAACCGATCGGACTTGAGTTTGAAACTTATTTAATAGATCAGCAGCATTCCTGCGCCAATCGCTGTATTTTTTGTTTTATTGATCAGCTTCCAAAAGGAATGCGGGAAACATTATATTTTAAAGATGATGACTCACGTCTTTCTTTTTTGTTTGGCAATTACATTACCATGACAAATTTAAGTGACCGTGAAGTGGATCGCATTATCCAAATGCATATCAGTCCGATTAACATTTCTGTCCATACTACAAATCCAGAGCTGCGCTGCAAAATGATGGGAAATCGTCTTGCAGGAGAGTCTTTAAAGTATTTGTATCGCTTGGCAAAAGCCAATACAAAAATTAACTGCCAGCTGGTGCTGTGCCCAGGCATTAATGACGGGGAAGAATTAGAGCGTACTTTGAGTGATCTTTCTTCCTGTGTCCCGGCGATTCAAAGTATTGCGTTAGTCCCTCTTGGGGTGACGAAGTATCGTGATGGGCTTTATCCACTCGTTCCTTATACACCGCAGCAGGCAAAAAAGGTGATCGATCAAGCGGAAGCATGGGGAGAGAGATTTTTTAAAAAATATGGGAATCGTATTTGTTATGCAGCAGATGAATTTTATTTAAAAGCAAACCTTCCCATTCCAGATGCTGAATTTTACGGCGATTTTGATCAGTTGGAAAATGGTGTTGGCCTTTTAGCCTCTCAGAAGCAAGAATTTGAAATGGCGGCAGAAGATTTTAAAGAGCCCTCTCAGATGAGAAAAGTAACACTTGCGACCGGAACAGCAGCAGCTCCATTTTTAAAGGAACTGCTTGACGGATTTCAAAGAAAATGTAATAATCTAATTTGTCAGGTGACTCCAATTCGCAATGACTTTTTTGGGACTACCATTACCGTGGCGGGGCTTATCACAGGACAGGACTTGATTGCCCAGCTTCAAGGAAAAGATTTGGGAGACGAACTTTTGCTGCCAACTGTGATGCTTCGGCATGAGCAGGATTTATTTTTGGACAATGTTTCAATTGACGAAGTTGAAAAAGCATTAAAAGTTCCGATTCGTTTAGTACCAAATGATGGATGGGAACTTTTGAATGCAGTATTAGGGAGGAAAGATGATGTCTAAACCGGTAGTAGCAATTGTAGGACGGCCAAATGTAGGCAAGTCTACTTTATTCAATAAATTGATCGGAGCTCGCCTCTCTATTGTAGAAGATACCCCAGGCGTAACAAGAGATCGTATCTATGGAGAGTGCGAATGGGATGGCCGAAAAATTTGCCTGATTGATACAGGAGGAATTGAAGTCAAAACAAGTGATCTTTTACTGTCACAAATGCGGGAACAGGCACAGCTCGCAATCGATACGGCAAATGTGATTGTCTTTGTAACCGACATCCACAGCGGCATTTTGGCAGCGGATCGAGATATTGCCGCAATGTTGATGAAAAGCGGTCGCCCGATTATTTTGTGCGTTAATAAAGTGGATTCTGTTGGAGAACCTCCGATGGAATTTTATGAGTTCTACAACTTGGGATTAGGAGATCCGATTGCAGTTTCTTCCGTACACGGACATGGTACTGGAGATCTTCTCGACCGGGTCATAGAATTGCTCCCTGAGGAAACAGAGGAAGAAGACGCCGTTGATACCATTCATGTAGCTGTTATCGGAAAGCCAAATGCCGGAAAGTCTTCCCTTATCAATAAAATTGTTGGAGAGAATCGCTGTATCGTTTCTGATGTTGCCGGAACAACAAGAGACGCTATTGATACAGAGGTAGAAAATTCTTATGGCAATTTTGTCTTGATTGATACTGCAGGCTTGCGTCGAAAGAGCAGGGTTACAGATACGATCGAACACTATAGTGTCCTGCGGGCACAAATGGCAATTGAGAGGTCTGATGTGTGCGTTATTATGATTGACGCGACCGAAGGATTTACAGAGCAGGACAGTAAAGTTGCCGGACTTGCTCATGAAAGCGGAAAAGGATGTATTATTGCAGTTAATAAATGGGATGCCGTTGAAAAAGATGGGCGGACAATGGAGTCCTTCCGCAAAAGTCTGCAAAACGATTTTTCTTTTATGGACTATGCACCGATCATTTTTATTTCGGCGAAAACTGGACAGCGAATTGATCAGCTCTTTAGTATGATTAAACAAGTTGCAAAATCAAATTCAATGCGTATTGCAACAGGCATGCTTAATGACGTTTTGGCGCAGGCGACGGCACGTGTACAGCCGCCTACCGATAAAGGTCGGCGCTTGAAAATTTATTATATGACACAGGCAAGTACAAATCCGCCAACATTTGTGTGCTTTGTCAATTCGGCTGAATTATTCCATTTTTCCTATCAGCGTTATCTGGAGAATCGGATTCGAGAGACTTTTGGACTGGAAGGAACTCCGGTTCGCTTTATTATCCGTGAACGCGGAGATTCTTAAAGGGGGGAGAGAAAAAGAATGAATGGTTCAGATTTGATTGCTCCAAGTCTAATTGTAGCAGTTATTTCTTATTTGCTTGGAAGTCTTAGCTTCTCAATTATTTTTACAAAATTTTTTGAAAAAAAAGATATTCGAACAATGGGCAGTGGAAATGCAGGGGCGACAAATGTTTTGCGCTCTGTGGGGCCTAAAGCAGCTATTTGTACGTTTATTTTTGATTTTTTGAAAGGGGTAGCTTCGGTCTTAATTGGAAAGCTGATTTTTTCCATGATGCTGCCGTCCGGCGTTTTACTTTCCGAAATGGTTCAGTATGGTACCTACATCGCAGGCTTTTCCTGCGTTTTTGGGCATATGTTTCCAATTTATTTTGGTTTCCGTGGGGGAAAGGGTATTTTGACAACAGCAGCAATTATCGCCTTGATTGACTGGCGCGTATTTTTGGTTGTAATCGTAGTGTTCTTAGCTACCTTTGTAATTTCTAAGATTGTTTCTTTGTCATCAATATTAGCAGCGATTATGTATCCTGTTGGGACGTTTTTGATTAATTATTTCTTTGAGTATAAAACCGGAAATATGCCTTTCCGCTTTGTTCTCGTTACATCAGTAGCAACTCTCTGCATGGCGGCAGTGATTGTTATTCGCCATCATGGGAATATCAGTAGGATTTTAAATGGAACTGAGAAGAAGTTGTCTATAAAAAAGCATAATTCGTAATAATATAAATGAAAAGAAAAAGGGACTTCTTTTTAAGAAGTCCCTTTTTAACAAATTCAATTTTAAAAATGATGCATCAAACAGCGCGGGTAACCTTACCGGAACGCAGGCAACGGGTGCAGGCATAAATACGTTTAGGGGAACCATTTACCACTGCTTTCACACGTTTGACGTTTGGTTTCCAAGTCCGGTTGGAACGTCTGTGGGAATGGGAAACCCTAATACCAAACACTAAATCCTTGCCGCAGATTTCACACTTTGCCATGAGTCTGCACCTCCTTTTATATATGGATAAATGAATTTTTACACAACAATGTTATTATACAAGACCCCAGCTTAAAATGCAAGTGTTTTTTTCGATTCCTTTTGCATCGCTTTTGCAAGTCCTTGTTTTTTAGTTTCTTATGTATTATAATAACAAAATAATGAAGGAGTGTAGCCCAATATGCTTTTCAACATGATTCAAAATATCATGAGCGGCAACGGAGTGAATATGAGCACGCTGATTTCCGGCATTTTTGCCATGTTGCTCATTATCTTTTTAATTCTTCCGCTCCATGAATGTGCACATGGATGGGTCGCCTTGAAACTGGGTGACAACACAGCAAAATATCAAGGACGCCTAACATTGGATCCAATTGCAAGTATGGATCCAATGGGGACACTTTGCCTTTTACTGTTTGGATATGGGTGGGCAAAGCCTGTTCCGGTAGATCCTCGGAATTTTAAGAATCCAAAACGTGATATGGCACTGACTGCTTTAGCAGGTCCTCTCTCTAATTTAATTGCGGCTCTTGTTGGTGCTTTGGTGCTGCGGATTTTAGTCCTGCCTTTTCACATGAATTTGGCAACGCCGGTATGGCAGTTTTTTAGCTTTTATATTGGAATTAATATTTCTTTGGCCGTTTTTAATCTGCTTCCGATTCCGCCGCTGGATGGCTCTAAGATCGTTGGAGGATTTCTTTCTTCTCAGGCTTTATATAATTATTACAAATATCAAAATGTGATTTCCCTTGTTTTGATTATGGTCCTTTTTATGGGCTTTTTGGATCTTCCGCTTACTTTTTTGAACAATTTATTTTATAATGGAATTAATATTATTGCAGATCTTCCTTTTCGGCTGTTTGGATTTGTATAATGATTAATAAAACGAGGAAAAGATGGAAAAGCTAACCTATCAGCTAGAGGCTTTTGAAGGGCCTTTGGATTTATTACTCTATCTGATCCGTAAGAATAAACTGAATATTTGTGATATTCCAATTGCTGAAGTTTTGGATCAGTATATGGCTCAAATTAATGCAGCAAAAGCTGAAAATATGGATGTGGCCAGTGAGTTTTTAGAGATGGCAACACGCCTTGTCTATATTAAAACTGTTTACCTCTTGCCAAAGCACGAAGAAGCAGACCAGATGAAAGCGGAATTGAGCGGACAACTGTTAGAATATGAAGAATGTAAGCGCATTGCCGCTCTTTTAAAAGAAAAGTTCCAAATGGATCACTTTGTGCGGGTGCCGGAAGAAATTGAGCCGGATTATACCTATCGCCGACATCATCTCCCAGAAGAACTTTACAATGCATATGTAAATACACTTGGGAAAAAGCAAATCTCTCAGAAACCTTCTCAAGAAAGCTTTTCTGGAATTGTTTCTCATAGAATCGTTTCTGTCGCTTCACAGATCGTTTTTGTTTTGCGCAGTCTTTGGAAAAAGCCCCAAATTTCTTATCGAGAACTTTTTGTTCACAAAAATGATCGTTCGGAATTGGTTGCGACTTTTTTGGCGGTATTGGAACTTGTTCGGGGAAAGCGAATTCGTGTGGACGGAGATCATGATTCTGCGAAAGTAACGATCGTAAAGGAGAGAAAAAGAGTGCCATGGAAAAACAAAATCTGAATTCCGCAATAGAAGCACTTCTTTTCGCAAGCGGCGATCCTCTTTCTGTTTCCCGCATTGCTGAAGTCTTAAATCTCACACAAAAGCAGGCTCAAAAAGCTGCAGAAGACACAATGACGAGCTTTAATACCCGTCAGGGAGGTATCCAAATTCTTCGATTAGAAGATTCTTTTCAGATGTGCAGCAGGCCGGAATTTGCTCCTCAGATTCGATCACTCTTGGAAATTCGGCGCAATACACCACTTTCTCAGGCAGCAATGGAAGTCCTTGCGATTATTTCCTATAATCAACCGGTAACAAAGGCTTTTGTAGAGCAAATCCGCGGAGTGGATTGCTCGGGAGTCCTTGGAAGTTTGATGCAGAAAGGATTAATCGAAGAACGCGGCAGACTGGAGCTTCCTGGAAGACCTCTTCTTTATGGAACGACTTCTACTTTTTTACGTTGCTTTGGGATTTCCTCTTTGGAAGAATTGCCTTCTGTGCAGAAGAAAACGGAAGATGATGTCACAGAACCAGTGGAGAAATCTCAACTAGATAAATTAGAAATGAAAAGTGGAGAAACGATATGATAGTCCTTTGGATCATATTAGGGATTTTGTTGATTTTGCTTTTCTCTCCTCTTTGTGTCACGATGATTTATCAAGAAAGTTTTTGTGCAAAAATCAGATTTTTATTTTTGACCTATACTTTTCCACCGGAAAAATCGAAAGAAAAGACCAGTCAGGAAGAAAAAAAGCCAGAGAAACCAAAGAAAAAAGAGGATACAGATTCTCAAAAAGATCAATCCAAATGGAAGAATCTTTTTAAAGAACGCGGACTTGGCGGAATACTTGATCTTATGAAGAAGTTTATGGAGCAGGTTACAGCGCCAATTAAAAAACTACTTGCGCATTTTCATATTAAGAAATTAGTCTGCGAAGTAGGTGTTTCAACAGAGGACGCAGCAGAAACCGCAATTCTTTATGGACAAGCTTGTGCAGTGATTTATCCCGCTGTGGCAATGCTGACAGAAGCTGCAAAGTTTTATCAGTTTACCGTGTCGGTAGCGCCTGATTTTGACAAGAAAAAATCTTCGGTTAACTTCGAATTGGAATTTCATGTGTTGACAATTTGGCTTTTGATTACAGCAGTCCAAACTCTGTTTCATTTTATAAAATTTCGAAAAATGGAGAAAATATAAAATTATTTATTTTAGAAGAAAGCGGTGTATCAAATGAGCGAACATCCAATTGAAGGACTTATGGGGACAACGCTGGAGAAAATTAAACAAATGGTGGATATCAATACCATCATTGGAGATCCCATTACTTCTCCGGACGGAACTATTATCATTCCTGTTTCAAAGATTAGTTATGGATTTGCTTCGGGCGGCTCAGATTTTGCTTCCAAAGTGCAAACGGATAAGAGCTTTTTTGGAGGCGGTGCCGGTGCGGGCGTAACAATTTCTCCGATCGCTTTTATTACGATCAGCAATGGAAATGTTAAAATGCTGCAGATCGATCCATATAATTCTTCCGCTGACAGAATTGTTGGAATAGTACCAGATGTCGTCGACAAAATCAGTAGCTTTGTAAAAGAAAGCAAAGAAAAAAAGGAAGCTAAAAAAGAAAAAGCATCAGAAGAAAATCCAATTGAAGATCCTCAAGTCTGATTTTTAAACAACATTTTTAAGCAGCCGCCTGCATATGATTCAGTGGCAGGTGGTTGTTTTGTATCAAAAAGGATTTTTGAGAATTGGAATTGTTCTGATTATTTTAGTTGCTTTTTTGATTCCCGCTAATGCAGAAGAACTTTCTGTTTCGGCAGAAAGTGCAATTTTAGTAAATGCAGATAACGGAGAAGTTTTATGGGCAAAGAATGAAAATCAGGAATGCGCAATGGCAAGCACTACAAAAATCATGACAGCCTTGATCACTTTGGAACAGGCTGCTGAAGATGATAAAGTGGTTACCATTACAAAACAGATGACGGCAGTGGAAGGCTCTTCCATGGGGCTTCAGCCGGGGGAGCAGCTGCGTTTAAGCAGCCTTGCGGCAGGAATGCTCAGTGTTTCTGGGAATGATGCTGCTAATTCAGCTGCGATCGCCATTGACGGAAGTGCAGAAAAATTTTCGGAACGAATGAATCAAAGAGCCAGAGAACTTGATATGGATCATACGCATTTCGTTACGCCCTCCGGGTTAGATGATGATGCGCATTATTCGACTGCGGCTGATATGGCAAAACTCACCTGTGCAGCAATGAAAAATTCTGCGTTTCAGAAGATTGTTTCACAGAAATCAATTCAGGTAGAGTTCATAAATCCGCAAATTAAACGGATGTATGCAAACCATAATCGGCTTTTAAGTTTTTATCAGGGATGTATTGGAGTAAAAACTGGGTTCACTAAAAAAGCGGGACGCTGTTTGGTATCTGCGGCAGAACGTGACGGGGTGCGCGTAGTGGCAGTTACTTTAAATGCACCGGATGATTGGAATGATCACCAGAAATTGTTGGATGAAGGATTTCAGAAGCTTCAGGCTATCACTTTTGACGATCGGTCTTTTGCGGCCGAGATTCCTTCTGCGACAGGTGGGGGGACGATAGGAGTACGGGGCCAACTAGGGGATACAGTTGTTCTCTCCAAAGATAGTTATCCGGAACGCACAGTTGAATTGCCAAAGTTTTTGTATGCTCCGATTGAAAAAGGGCAGTGCGTTGGGAGAATCGTCTATCGTTTAAATGGACAGATCATTTCACAGACTCCGATTCTTGCAGATTCGGATGTTCCTGAACAAAGAAGCAAACAATCAATCTTTGATCGAATAAAACAATTTTGGATGTCTTGCTTTCCGTAAAATCAGAAAGAATGAAAAATGAGGAGAAATCAAAATGGCAGAAAAAATCAGATTGCAAAAAATTCTTGCAGACAGCGGGGTCGCTTCACGCCGAAAAGCAGAATCTATGATAGAAGCAGGAAAAGTTCAAGTAAATGGAAAAACTGCTGTGATAGGGGATAAGGCGGATCCAAAGCATGACCAGATTTCTGTAGAAGGAAGACTCCTCAATACCCGTGTGAATGAAGTTTATTTGATGCTGCATAAACCAAGAGGATTCATTACTACTATGCAGGATGAAATGGGAAGAAAATGCGTTGCACAGTTAGTGCAGGATGTACCGACGCGTGTTTATCCTGTAGGACGTCTTGATAGAGAGAGCGAAGGCTTACTCCTGATGACGAATGACGGCGATTTTGCAAATGCAATGACGCATCCTTCTAAGCATGTCCCTAAGGTTTATCGAGTAACCGTGCACCCGACCATTACTGAAGAACAGCTTCTTCAGTTTGAGCTTGGAATGGAAATTGATGGGTATAAAACGGCTCCGGCTCAAGTCCGGGTGCTGAAAACAGAACCGGGACGAGTCGTTTTGGAGATTGTTCTGCACGAAGGAAGGAACCGTCAAATTCGCAAAATGTGCGAAGCGATGGGGCTTGAAGTAGCGCGTTTAAAAAGAATTGCGATGGGGCCTGTTCGTTTAGGAATGCTAAAACCCGGAGAATGGCGTTATCTTACTGCAGAAGAACTAAATGGGCTTCGAAACGAAGCAAAGCATGGGGGAGCTTTGAAAAATCAGGGAAAGTCTTCCTCTTCTTATGAGAAAAATTTTAAGCACAACCCAAATCGTTAAAAATTTGTTTTATTTGAAATACTTGCCAAGTGAAACAGAATCGTCTATAATCATTTTGTTATAGTAATGATGCTTAGAAATTGAAATTGTGTCTAATCAATTTTGAAGGCACATGACGGGAGGAATCAGAATGAGTGTTGCCGGCAATGCCGATTTAGAGCAAGCCTGTGATGCTGCAGGTAAAACCAGAGGCCATCAACTTTTAGAATCTCTGTTTGACAAAAGTACTTTTCATGAAATTGGCCGTTTTTCTAAGTCAGGAGAAACTTATACGGAAGCTTGCATTGGATTTGGAACGGTTGAAGGTTGCCCCCTTTATGCTTTTGCTCAAGACAGCGATGTAAATGGTGGAGCTATGAGTAAGGCGCAGGCAGAAAAAGTCCGCAAAATTTATGCGCTGGCGGTAAAAACAGGAGCTCCAATTGTAGGCATTTTTGATTCTATTGGAGGCAAATTGGCAGAAAAAGGGGACTTGCTTTCTGCTTATGGGGAGATTTTGCGCGATGCGAATAATCTTTCCGGCGTTGTTCCGCAGATTTCGCTGATTTTGGGGCCTTGTATTGGGACTTCAGCAATGATTGCAGCAGGCGCGGATTTTATAGTGATGAGTAAAAAAGGACAGCTTACTATTGCACCAAGCGGAGAGGGCGGATTTTCCGAGGAAGCTGCTGAAAATGGCATCGCGGCTCTTGTCAAAGACTCCGAAGAAGAAGCTATAAAGGCTGTTCGTCAATTGATTGTAAAACTGCCGTCCAATAATTTGGAACCGGCTGCTTTTATGGAAGAATCTGAAGCTGTTTCTGTACCGTCTGCAGGAAATACGGCAAAAGAAGCTGCAAAAGCAGTTGCCAGTAAAGATTCCATTATGGAGCTTTCTCCGGATTTTGGAAACGATGTTTTTACGGCTTTTTCTGGAGTCGGAATTGGAACAACTGTAGGATTGGTTTCTTATGATGGAGAGCTAACCGAAGATGATTGTGTAAAAGCAGCACGGTTTATTCGCTTTTGCGACGCATTTAGTATTCCAGTCGTTTCTTTTGTAAATGCCAAAGGATTTTTATCTTTGCGTGCAGCCTCTATGCTGAGCAGTGCCTATGCGGAAGCGACTGCATCTAAAGTAACTATTGCGGTTGGAGATGCTTATGGCCCTGTATATATTGCAGTTGCTGGAAAAGGTGCAAATGCAGACAGTGTCGTTGCATGGCCGCAAGCTGTTATTTCTGCACTTGCTCCCGAGACAGCCGCTGTTTTTCTTTGGAATGACAAACTGAAAGATTCGAAAGATTCTATTTCGGACCGCAAAAAGATGATTGAAAAATATCGAACAACAGAAGCTTCCCCATTGCAGGCAGCAGCGCAGGGCTTAATTGAAAATGTGATTGAGCCGGAAGACACTCGCAGCCAAATTCAAAAGGACTTGACGATGCTTTCTGGAAAACGTGTACATACGTTCCCGAAAAAGCACAATAATATCCAGCTCTAAATGGAATCTCAACAAGTTATAAGATATATGCAGTGTATCGAAATCTTTTGAAAGTTTAGGAGGACTTATTTGCATGAAAAATCTAAAAATCACGGTAAATGGAATTGCTTATAACGTTCAGGTGGAAGAGGTTAATGGCACGTTTGCTGCAGCTCCAGTCCCTGCACCGGCTCCTCAGTATAAGCCCGTGCCGATGCCTCGTCCGGTAGCTGCTCCTGTACCCGTTGCTTCCGCTCCTGTTGCTCCTGCTCCGGTAAAAACCTCGGCAGCACCAGCTGCTAAGCTTTCTGGAAATGCAGAAACAGTTGAAAGCCCATTGCCTGGAAATGTGATGAGTATCAATGTTAAACCAGGGGATTCTGTTAAAGCAGGTCAGGTCCTTTTGATGCTTGAAGCCATGAAAATGGAAAATGAAATTGTTGCGCCTCATGATGCAACAGTTAAAAGTTTGTGTGTAAACAAAGGGGATACTGTTGACGCAGGTGCTCCCCTTGTAATTATTTGCTGAGGGGGTAACCATAATGACAAAAAAAATTGGTATTACAGAAACAGTCCTGCGCGATGCACATCAATCTTTAATTGCCACTCGTATGCCTATCGAGGATATGACGCCGATCCTGGGAAAACTGGATCAGGTCGGATTCCATTCCCTAGAGTGTTGGGGTGGTGCAACGTTTGATGCCTGCCTTCGCTTTTTGGATGAAGATCCGTGGGATCGTTTGCGCACAATTCGCAAGATGTGTCCGAATACAAAGCTTCAGATGCTGTTCCGTGGCCAGAATATGCTGGGCTATCGTCATTACGCCGATGATGTCTTGGAGTATTTTGTCCAGCGCTCTGTTGCAAACGGTATTGATATCATTCGTATTTTTGATGCACTCAATGATATTAAGAACTTGAAAGTTGCTATTAAGGCAGCAAAAAAAGAGGGCGCACATGCTCAGGTAGCAATTTGTTATACCACCGGCCCTGTGTTCACAACGGATTATTATGTCGAATATGCAAAGAGAATTGCGGATGCCGGTGCAGATTCTATCTGTATTAAAGATATGGCAGCCTTGCTGACTCCTTATGCAACTTCAGAACTAGTGACCGCCTTGAAAAAAGCAGTTGATCTTCCGATTCAACTTCATACGCATTATACTTCTGGCTTAGCTTCTATGTGTTTACTTAAAGGAATCGAAGCAGGAGCCGACTTGATCGATACTGCAATGTCTCCGTTGGCATTGGGTACTTCACATGCACCGACAGAGTCCATGGTTGCAGCTTTGCAGGGGACTCCTTATGATACCGGTCTTGACCTAAAATTACTCAATGAGATTCGTGAGTACTTCATGGGTCTGCGCAAGAAATATTTTGAAAGTGGTCTTCTTGATCAATCAATGCTTGCTACGAACACAAAAGCGCTTGTTTATCAAGTACCGGGCGGAATGCTTTCTAACCTACTTTCTCAGCTGAAGCAGGCAGGCAAAGCGGATCGCATGGACGAAGTGCTGCAGGAAGTTCCGCGTGTTAGAAAAGATGCCGGATATCCGCCGCTCGTTACACCGACTTCTCAGATTGTAGGAGCACAAGCTGTCTTTAATGTGATTACCGGACAGCGTTATAGAATGTGCACAAGAGAATTTAAAGATTTGATTGCAGGAAAATATGGTGCTACACCAGTTCCGATTGATGATGCTTTCGCAAAATCTATTATTGGTGATCGGGAAAGAATTACCTGTCGTCCGGCAGATCTTTTGAAGCCAGAACTCGAAAAACTCAGACAAGAATGTGCACCGTGGATGGAGCAGGAAGAAGATGTTCTTTCCTATGCACAGTTCCCACAGGTTGCAAAAGAATTCTTCCAGAAACGTGCAGAAAAGAAATATGGGATTGATGCTGCACATGCAAATCCGGCACAGCAAATTCACCCAGTCTAATATGAGCTTTTTAAATCCAGTTCCAGCTATTGGAGCTGGATTTTTTATTTAGTTGACAATACTGCCTGATTTCTGGTAAAATAATATGAAAATCATTTCTCTTAAAAAACAGCATAGGGATGGTCATTTTGCTAAAAAGTATGACAGGCTTCGGTAGAATGGAAGCCGTAAAAAACGGAAGAGAAATTTCAGTAGAGATCAAATCGGTTAATCACCGCTATTTTGAGTTTTCCTCTCGTATCAGCCGTGGATATGATTTCTTGGAAAGTAAACTAAAAACGTATCTTCAGAAAAAACTTTTTCGAGGAAAGGTAGAGGCTTTTGTTTCTATTGAGACGCTGCAGGATACCGCAGCACAAGTACATGTTAATTATCCGCTTGCAGAAAGCTACCTAAAGTCTCTAAGAGAGCTACGTGACCGCTATGATCTGCGGGACGATATTTCTGTGATGGCAGTCTCGCGTTATCCGGATATTTTAACAGTTGAGCATGAACCGGAAGATGAAGAAGCACTCTGGAACGATGTTAAAGAAGTGGCAGAAGGTGCCCTGGGGGCTTTGCTTGCTATGCGAGAAGCAGAAGGTGTTAATCTTAAAAAAGATGTTCTTTCTCGCGCAGAGTGTATTTTACAGATGGTTCAGAAAGTTGAAGAGCGTTCTCCTCAAACAGTGGCAGAATATAATGAGAAGTTGATTGCCAGATTGCATGAAATATTGGGGGATACGACTGTTGATGAGGAACGCCTTTTGACGGAAGCTGCTATTTTTGCAGATAAAGTGGCTGTGGCGGAAGAGACAGTCCGGCTGCGCAGCCATTTTGATCAGTTTAAAAAGCTTTTAGATTCAGAAGGACCAATTGGCCGAAAGTTGGATTTTTTGGTGCAGGAAATGAACCGAGAAGCAAATACGATTGGTTCCAAAGCATGTGATACACAAATTGCTTATCTTGTGGTGGATATTAAAGCAGAAATCGAAAAAATTCGGGAACAGATTCAGAACATCGAATAGAAAAGGTGAAAAAGAAGCAAGATGAAATTAATTAATATTGGATACGGAAATCTTGTTGCGGAAGATCGCATTGTAGCGGTTGTCAGCCCAGAATCTGCACCGATCAAACGAATTATTGCCGATGCCAAAGAGAGACACACTTTAATTGATGCGACATATGGCAGACGTACAAAAGCGGTTATTATCACAGACAGCGAACATGTGATTCTCTGTGCGCTTGTTCCCGAAAAGGTTGCAAAGCGCGGGGAAAACCGCCAAGAGGAAACAGCTGAAGAAGAGGAGTTGAGTCATAGTGAATCATAGAGGTTTGCTGATTATTTTTTCCGGCCCTTCTGGTAGCGGAAAAGGGACAGTCTTAAAGCGCTATTTTGAAAAATATCAAAATGCTCAGTTGTCTATTTCCGCAACGACCAGAGATCCACGTCCCGGAGAAAAAGACGGAGTTTCCTATTATTTTGTTAGTCAGGAAAAATTTCAATCGATGCAGAAAAATGATGAGCTTTTGGAAAGTGCAAAATATTGTGATCATTGCTATGGAACTCCTAAAAAGCCCATCGAAAATTGGCTCGATGAAGGCAAAGACGTATTCTTGGAAATTGAGGTGCAGGGGGGAGCACAAATTCAGAAAAAAGTTCCCCAAAGTGTTGGAATCTTTAATCTGCCGCCTTCCTTAAAAGTCCTGGAATCCAGACTTCGCGGACGCGGAACAGAGACAGAAGAAGTTGTAGAAAAACGTCTTACAGCAGCAAAACAAGAAATTTCACAGGCTGTTCATTATGACTATCTCTTGATCAATGATGATATTGAACGGGCTGTAGAAGAGCTCGCCCAGATTATCAATGCTGAAAAAATGAGATCAAGCCGAAATCAGGATTTAATTGAAAGGATGCTGGAAAACCATGATTAAACCAATTGCTGATAAATTGACAAAAAAAGGACAAAGCCGTTATTCCCTTTGCGTAGGAGTTGCAAAACGTGCGAGAGAGATCGTTGCAGAAGCTGAAAACAATCCAGAGGAAATTTTAGTTGAAAAGCCAGTAGAAGTGGCTGTACGCGAATTGGAAGAGCATAAATATGAAATTGTCCCTGGTAAAGAGAACAATACTTCCGCAAAAGAAGAAGCGGAACCGAAAATCGAGTCAGAAAACGATTCAGAACAAAAATGATTTTGTGAAACAGGAGCAACAAATGTATCTTGCAAAGGTTGCTGTTGAAAAAACAGTCTATCATTTTGATCAGCCTTTTGATTATTTGATTCCGGATTTTCTTTTACCAACAGCAAAACCGGGATGCCGCGTATTGGTTCCATTTGGAACAGCCAGTGCAAAGCGGCAGGGAATGATTCTTGCGACTGAAGAAAGCAAAGAGGAACCTTCCATAAAGATAAAGCCATTGGAAGCGGTGCTGGATTCGGCACCGCTTCTTTCAAATGAAGGGTTGCTCCTGATTTCCTGGATAAAAGAACAATATTTTTGTACTTTATATGAAGCTGCAAGACTTCTGTTCCCAATTGGATTTCAATATCATATCAAACGCTTTTTTTCTCTTACCAAAGGGGTTCCCAAAGAATCACTTTCTTCCTATTCGCAGCAAGAGCAGGAGGTCATTCAGTTTTTGCAGCAGATTGGAAAACCGGCTGAGGAAAAAGAACTTTTTGCAGTGCTAAAAGAAACCAAAAATGCAGAATCTATTTTGAAAAAGCTTTTTTCAAAAGGAGTTTTAGAATATAAAACGGATTCAGTGCAAAAAATTAGCGATGCAACGCAGCGAATGATTCGATTAAAAGATCCGGAGAATGAAAAAATTCCTTTTCGCTTGACTGCTCGTCAAAAAGAAGTCATCCAAGTGTTACAGGATGCAGGAGCAGCCTCTGTAAAAGGAATTTGTTATTATACCGGTGTTACACCTGCGGTTCCTGATAATCTCGTAAAAAAGGGGATTTGTGAGTTCTTTGAAAACCCTGTTTATCGAAACCCTTATGAATCTGCTGACAAAGAGATGGAAGACCACGAGCTTATTTTATCAGCGGAACAGGAAACCGCATACCAACATTTAAAGTCCTTGTATGATTCTTCCAAAACCGAAAGCTCACTTTTATATGGAATTACAGGAAGCGGAAAGACTAGTATTTTTCTAAAACTGATCGACCATGTACAGCAGGATGAAAAAGGCATTATTTTGATGGTTCCTGAAATTTCTTTAACCTCACAAATGATTGAAATTTTTCATCGCCGGTATGGCGCTCAGGTTGCGGTATTTCATAGCGGACTCTCGATGGGAGAACGCATGGATGAATGGAAAAGAGTGCGGGACGGAAAAGCTTCTATCGTGATTGGAACTCGTTCTGCAGTATTTGCGCCGCTTCCGAAAATCGGGCTGATCATTTTAGATGAAGAGCAGGAAGATACTTATCAGTCAGAACAGTCTCCACGATATCATGCGCGCGATATCGCTCATTTTCGCTGTGCTTACCATCATGCATTATTATTACTGGCTTCTGCTACCCCTAGGATCGAAACCTATTATGCTGCGCAGAAGAAGCAAATTGGATTTGATGTGCTTTCGAAGCGTTTTGGAACTGCGATTCTGCCGCAGGTAGAAATCTGTGACATGAATCGGGAAATTGAAGCTGGAAATACCACGATTCTTAGTAGTTCCCTTTTAGAGGCGTTAAAACAAGCTTTTTTGAAAGGGCAGCAAGCAATTTTGCTTTTAAATCGCCGGGGATATAATACATTTGCTTCTTGCAGAGCTTGTGGGCATGTTATGACTTGCCCGCACTGCAGCATTTCATTAACCTATCATCGTGCAAATGGCCGATTAATGTGTCACTACTGCGGATATTCCATTCCGTTTACAAAAGAGTGTCCATCTTGCCATGAAGAAAAGGTTCACTTTGGAGGATCTGGGACACAAAAAGCAGAGGAGCAACTGCAAAATCTATTGCCTGAAGCAAAAATTTTGCGCTTAGATACCGATGCGACCATGAGCAAAAACGCTTATGAAATAAAATTGAATCAATTTCGAAGGCATGAATATGATTTGATTGTGGGAACTCAAATGGTAGCAAAAGGACTTGATTTTGAAAATGTGACTGTCGTGGGCGTCCTTTCTGCTGATCAAGCACTCTATTGTGATGATTTTCGCAGTTATGAACATACTTTTGATTTATTGACGCAGGTAGTTGGAAGAGCTGGCCGTGGAAATCTGCGGGGCAAAGCTTTTATACAAACTTATACCCCAGAGAATCCCATTCTAGATCTTGCCAAAAGACAAGATTATCCTGCTTTTTATCAATCCGAAATTGCAATTCGAAAAGCGATGCTTTACCCGCCTTTTGCGGATATTTGTGTGATTGGATTTATTGGAAAAAATGAGCAGGCAGTTAAAAAATGCAGCGCTTCTTTTTTAGAAAGATTACAGGAGATCGCTTTGAGTGAATATTCGGAACTTCCCCTGCGTGTCTTGAGCCCTTCACCAGCTTCTATCCCACGGGTAAGCGATAAATACCGGTATAAACTAATGATAAAATGTCGTAATAGTAAACGTTTCCGCGAAATGATTTCAAGGCTTTTAATTTCATTTGGAAAAAATCATGAGTTTCGCGGAATCACCGTTTTTGCACAGATCAATCCATGTTATGTGTTATAATAAATTTTAGGAGGTCTTTATCATGGCAATGAGGAACATTTTAAAAGAGGGAGAACCCACATTAACGGCACATTGTCGTACGGTTGAGCAATTTAATGAACGTCTTCGTATTTTATTAGACGATATGTATGAGACAATGATCAAAGCAGATGGTGTCGGTTTGGCAGCACCTCAGGTTGGAATACGCCGTCGTGTTGTAGTAATTGATGTTGGGGACGGAAAAATTGAAATGATTAACCCGGTTTTTACGCTTCAAGAAGGGGAACAGGAAACAATAGAAGGCTGTCTTTCTTTTCCGGGACAATATGCGCTTACAAAACGCCCAAAGCATGTAAAAGTGCATGCACAAGATCGTACTGGAAAACCTTTTGATTTGGAAGCATCGGATTTTTTGGCCACTGCTTGTTGCCATGAGATTGATCATCTTGATGGAATTCTCTTTCAAAGTCACGCGATTCGCATGCTGACTTCAGAAGAATTAGCAAAAATGAGATAATTTTGTTCTGATACACATAAACTAAGGATAATGGATGTGGTACAATGCGGATTTTATTTATGGGAACGCCTGATTTTGCAAAGACTTGCCTGCAAAAGCTGCTAAATTCAAAGCATGAAATTTGTGCGGTTTATACGCAACCGGATAAGCCGGTCGGGAGAAAACAGAAATTAACACCGCCTCTGGTTAAAGTTTTAGCGCAGGAGGCGGGAATTCCAGTTTTACAGCCGACAACCCTGAAAACAGAAGAAGCTGCCGAACAGTTTCGCAGTTTTTGCCCGGATATTGCAGTTGTAGTGGCTTATGGAAAACTTCTTCCAAAAAAGATCTTGGAGATTCCACCACAGGGCTGTATCAATGTTCATGCATCTTTACTGCCGAAATATCGCGGGGCAGCGCCAATTCAATGGTCTGTCCTAAATGGAGATAAAATTACTGGTGTTACCACAATGTTTATGGCAGAAGGGCTTGATACAGGTGACATGCTCCTCAAAGCAGAAACATCCATTGGCCAGAACGAAACTTCTGGAGAATTGGAAAATCGATTGGCAGAACTGGGAGCAGACCTCTTGCTCCAAACGATTGAAGAGTTGCCAAATATTATCCCTCAGCCGCAGGGGAAAATGACAACAGCTTATGCTTCTATGCTGGACAAGACCATGAGTCCGATTGATTGGAATAAAGACGCACTCGAGATCCATCACCAAATATGTGGATTGAATCCATGGCCGACAGCCTCTACTGTTTTCGAAGGAATTCCTTTAAAAGTTTGGAAAAGCAAAGTGATCGAAAAACAAAGCGGGAAACCAGGTCAGATATTGAAAGATTTTGTAGTCTGCTGCGGAAACGGAACTGCAATTCAGCTGTTAGAAGTACAGGCTGCAGGAAAAAAGCGGATGAATGCTTCTGATTTTCTGCGGGGACATTCAATTCCTACTGGTACTGTTTTACCTTTTTAGGAGGCACTTATGGGATTTTATTATTATAATTATCAGACCATGCTTTATCTTCTTCCGGCAATTTTGCTGACTTTGTATGCACAAATCAAATTAAATTCCACTTTTCGTAAATACTCGCAGATTCCAACTTCTAAAGGACTGACAGGGGCTCAGGCAGCAGCAGAAGTTGCTCGACTTGGAGGAGCCAATATTGTGGTTCGCCAGATTGGTGGAAATTTAACGGATAATTTCGATCCACGAAATAACACAATTAGTTTATCACAAAGCGTTTATGGCAATACTTCTATTGCAGCAGTTGGCGTTGCAGCACATGAAGCAGGACACAGCATTCAGAATGCGCAGGGATATCTGCCCAATAAAATTAGGTCAGCACTTGTTCCGGTTACTCAGGTCGGTTCCAGAGCGTCAATTCCAATGATCATTATTGGATTGATTTTACCGGTTCAATATAGCTTTATCGTTGATATTGGAATCCTACTTTTTGGGTTAGTTGTCCTGTTTCAGTTTGTTACGTTGCCGGTAGAATTAAATGCGAGCCGTCGGGCACTAAAAGTGTTGGATGAAGGCGGAATTTTAGATGGCCCTGAACTGATCGGTGCACAAAAAGTGCTGTGGGCTGCAGCGCTAACTTATTTAGCAGCCAGTTTTACTGCATTGATGCAGCTTTTACGCCTTTTGGCAATTTCGGGAAGCAGACGAGGGAATAACAGATGACGGCAAGATATACAGCACTTGAGGCACTTTTACAGGTAGAAGTAAATGAAGGATATTCTAATCTCGTATTGAATAAAGCTTTAAAAAAAGCAACCATGGAGCCACGTGAAAACGCGTTGGCTTCTGCGCTTTTTTATGGGGTATTGGAACGGAAGCTGACTTTAGACTATATTATTTCGCAGATTTCTAAAATTGAAATTGCAAAAATGGAGATTCCGGTTTTGTTAATTTTGGAAATGGCAATTTACCAAGTCTTGTTTTTAGATAAAATTCCAGAATCCGCGGCAGTAAACGAAGCGGTCATTCTTGCAAAAACGATGGGGGAAGGAAGAGCTTCTGGTTTTATTAATGGTGTTTTGCGAAATTTTTTGAGAAAAAAAGAAGCACTTCTCAATACGCAGCCCAAAGGGGACCGTATTTTTTCGCTCAGCATTCGGTATTCCTGCCCGCAGTGGCTGATTCGTATGTGGGAAAAATCCTATGGCCAAAAAATGACGGAAAATCTTTTGAAAACGTTGGAAACCCGGCCTCCTATTTTTGCTCGGGTTAATACGACGTTGATTAGTAGGGACGAATTGTGTGAAAACCTCGAGGAAGAAGGTATTGAGGCGGAAATCTTTCCTTTTTTAGAAGGAACAATTTTGCTGAAAAATACCGGTTCGCTCGAAGCTAGTCCGTCTTTTCAAAAAGGGCTGTTTCATATTCAGGATCTTTCTAGTCAGCTTTGCTGTGAAATGGTTGATCCAAAAGCAGGAGAACGGATTTTGGATGTCTGTGCGGCGCCCGGCGGAAAAAGCTTTACGATGGCAGAAAAAATGGGAAATCGAGGGGCTTTGGAAGCGTATGATTTATATAAAGGGAGAGTACGTTTGATTTCTTCCGGCGCCTCTCGACTTCATCTTTCCTGTATATCAGCGTCTGTAAGAGATGCAGAAAACTCTGAAGGGGTTTTACCTTTAGCAGACCGCGTATTATGTGATGCTCCTTGTTCTGGACTCGGAATTTTGCGCAGAAAGCCTGAGATTCGCTATAAAAACGCCAAAACTCTTGACAGTTTGCCAAGCTTGCAGTACCGTATATTATGTAATAATGCAGGTTCTGTTCAGTATAAAGGAAAGTTGATTTATTCTACCTGCACTTTAAATCCACAGGAAAATCATGCAGTAGTGGAACGCTTTTTAAAGTCTCACCCGAAATTTTCACCGATAGCGCTCAATTTGCCGCAAGGCTTTTCTCATTTGATTGATGAACCGGAAAACGAATGGACGATTTTTCCTCAAATGCATAATTCGGACGGATTTTTTATTTCAGCCTTTATCCGTCAGCGGGAGTAAAAGGAATTGGAACTGATTGATATAAAATCTATGACAATATCGGAACTCGAAACGTATTTGGCTCAAATTAAAGAGCCAAAATTTCGTGCGAAACAGATATTTTTATGGCTGCAAAATGGAGTCACTTCTTTTTCAGAGATGACGAATCTTAGCAAATCACTAAGGGAAACTCTGCAGAAAAACTGCTACATAGCAGATGCTGTAATCCAGAAATGCTATTGTTCCAAACTTGACAGTACAAAAAAATATCTATTTCGCCTGCATGACGGAGAACTGATCGAATCAGTATTGATGGATTATCATTATGGAAGAACAATCTGCATTTCAACACAGGTTGGCTGCAGAATGGGATGTACATTTTGTGCTACCGGTCAAAGCGGATTTTCTAGGAACTTGACCCCCAGTGAAATGCTTTCACAAATACAGACCGCAGAGCGGGATGGACAAAAACGCATTTCAAATGTTGTTTTGATGGGAATGGGGGAACCTCTTGATAATTATGAAAATGTTCTTCGTTTTCTGGAGTTGATTTCCAACCCGGATGGGATTAATATTGGAATGAGGCATATTTCTCTCTCTACTTGTGGGATCGTCGATAAGATTTATGATCTTGCAGAGAAGAAATATCAATTAACACTTTCTATTTCTCTTCATGCGCCAAATGATGCCATTCGTTCTCAGACAATGCCAATCAATCAGCGCTGGCACATTGAAGATTTACTCAAAGCCTGTCGCTATTACAGCGGAAAAACTGGCCGCAGAATTTCCTATGAATATGCCATGATCAGCGGCCTAAACGACAGTGATGATTGTGCGCGAGAATTAGGAGAACGGCTGCGGGGCACTTTGTGCCATGTCAATTTGATTCCGGTCAATACTGTTTCCGGGACAAGCTATCGTAAAAGTATGATCGATAGGCAGCAGGTTTTTATAAAGATCCTTGCCAAAGCAGGAATCACAGCTACAGTCCGGCGGACTTTGGGCGCTGATATCAATGCCTCCTGTGGACAGTTGCGCCGCAGGTACCAAAGTGAGGTTGAATTATGATAAGAGTGTGCGGAAAAACAGATATCGGAAAAGTAAGGAGCAGTAATCAGGATGATTGCCGCTTTGGACTTACTTCGAACGGAAATCTGGCGTGGTCTGTTGTCTGTGATGGCATGGGCGGCGCAAATGGTGGAAATGTTGCAAGTAATATGGCTGTTGAGTCTATTTCTGAGCAATATCTTCACTATTTTGAAGAAACTCAGAAGTTTACAGATAACGGATTGCGGGATCTAATGACTTCTGCAGCGTATAACGCCAATACAGCAATTTATGAACGTGCAGCAGAAGACACGCAGCTTTCAGGAATGGGAACAACGTTGGTAACTGCAATCGTTTATGATGGAGTGGCACATATTGCTCATGCAGGGGACAGCCGTGCATACCTCTTGGATTCAGACGGAATCCAGCAGATTACAACAGACCACTCGATGGTTCAGGAAATGGTGGATAGCGGAGATCTGACTTTACAGCAAGCTAAAAACCATCCACAGAAGAATATCATCACACGAGCACTTGGGGTTGAGGATCAGATACAAACGGATTACTGTGAAATAACATTGCCTCAAGATTGGTATCTTTTAATACTCTGTACGGACGGATTTTCAAATTGTGTGGAGCCAGAAGTCCTTATAGATTTCGCGAAAAAGTTTCAGGGGCAGGATTTAGCAGACCAATTAATTGAAGAAGCGAACAAAAACGGCGGCGGGGATAATATTACCGTTTCTATTATCGAAAACTAAGGTTCAAAGGAAGGAGGATTTTTTAGCATGGATAAATATGCCGGTAAACGATTGGACGGCCGCTATGAAATTCAGGAATTGGTTGGCGCTGGTGGAATGGCACTAGTGTATCGTGCTTACGATACTTTGGATCAACGCACAGTTGCAATCAAAATTCTGAAAGATGAGTTTTTAGACAATGCGGAATTTATTCGCCGCTTTAAAAACGAAAGCAAAGCAATTGCGCTGCTTTCTCATCCCAATATTATTAAAGTCTATGATGTGAGCTTTGGAGATCAGATTCAGTATATTGTCGAAGAATACATTGATGGAATTACCCTTCGGGAATATTTGGACCGTCAAACTGTTATAGACTTAAATAAAGTGTTGTATTTTACCACGCAGATTTTGCGTGCGCTGCAGCATGCTCATCAAAAGGGTATTGTGCACCGGGATATTAAACCGCAGAACATTATGGTTTTGCCTGATGACACGATTAAAGTGACTGATTTTGGAATTGCTCGTTTTGCCCGCAGTGAGACAAGGACCATGACGGACAAGGCAATTGGTTCCGTTCACTATATTGCGCCGGAACAGGCAAGAGGGGATCTTACTGACGAAAAAGCGGATATCTATTCCGTTGGCGTCATGCTCTATGAAATGATTACCGGACAGTTGCCTTTTGAGGCGGAAAATGCAGTTTCGGTTGCGATTATGCAGCTTCAGGCGGAGCCACAGCCCCCAATGGAGATTAATCCCGATATTCCCCTGGGACTGCAGCAGATCACCCTGCACGCGATGCAGAAAGATCCTGCTCAGCGTTACCAGACTGCAACAGAGATGCTGCTGGATCTTAAAGAACTGCGTCAAAATCCGGATGCGGTCTTTGAATATAAATATATTCAAAGAAATGATGATTACGCAAAGCCTAATTCTTTGAAGGATACTGCTTCTGTTACTTCTTATGACGATGGATATAATTATGTGGAGCATCCGGAACAAAATAATGCCAAAGCTAAGAAGCGGAAAAAAACGCCGTTTATTATTGGCGGGATTGCTTTAGGCGTTGTTATTCTTGCAGTAATTCTAATGGTTGCCGGTGTTTTTAAGAGCTGTGGAACTTCTTCGGAAGTAAAGCTTCCCAACTTTGTTGGTCAAAAATATGACGACGTAGTCAAAGCATATAATGGACAATTTAACTTTGTAGAAGAGACCAAAACGGATTCTACGAAAGAAACAGGTACGATTGTAAATCAAAGCCCGAATGCCGATATGACCGTCAAAAAAGGCTCAGATGTGCATTTAACTGTGATTGTAGCGGCAGATACGGTACAGGTTCCAGATGTAACAGGGAAAACAGTGGCTGATGCAAAACAGGCATTGATTTCAGCAGGACTTCAAGTTGGTACCGTTACTGCAAAAGACGGCAAAGAAACGGCTAATACGATTTTGGAAACAAGTCCTGCAGCAGGAACTTCCGTCGATAAAGGCAGTAAAGTAAATCTGGTCTATAGTACCGGGAAAAAGGAAACAAAAATTTCTGTAACCGTCTCTTTGCCCAGCGTTAGCAGTAACCTTAATCTGTCCTATTATTTGGATGGAGTCTTGCAGGGACAGGTAACCGTTAATCCTGCATATAATTCCACTTGGACACAGTCTTTTTCAGGAGAAACCGGAACAAAAATTCTGACGGTTTCTTTGGGTGGAAATATTTATCGTAAGATCAGCCTTGACTTCGATAGTGGGAACTTTAGTACCCTTGCAGAATACCCCTATACGGAACCTCAAACTTCAAAGCCAACCAGCAGTAAAGAACCATCCAGCAGTTCTTCAAACAGTTCTTCCAAAAGTTCCAGTCACTCTTCCGAGAATCCTTCTAGTAGTTCCTCGGTTTCTTCGCGCTAAAATTTAAAAATGATGAGAGAAATAAAAGGAATTATAGAAAAAGGAATCGGCGGATTTTATTATGTGAAAACGCAAAACAATGATCTCGTCGAATGTAAAGCACGCGGCCTTTTTCGAAAAGAAGGAATTAGTCCACTCGCGGGGGACAGCGTGGTTTTACTGGAAGGGGAAGAACAGAGCTACACGATCCATGAAATTCTGCCACGCAAAAACAAGTTAATTCGTCCGCCAATTGCAAATTTGGATCAGTTAATGATTGTCGTTTCTGTTTGTAATCCAAATCCTAATATGTTGGTAATTGACAAATTAATTGCAGCCGCAGAGGCACAAAAGATTCAGCCGATTTTAATCTTTACGAAATCAGACCTTCAAAGTACGAAAAGTTTGACTGATGTTTATTCTAACGTCGGAATTCCTTATTTTGAGGTTTCTTCTTCTGAAAAAATTGGGGTTGAACCTATAAAATGCCTTTTGAAAGGGAAATTGACAGCATTGACTGGAAATACGGGAGTTGGGAAAAGCTCGTTGCTGAATCAACTTCTGCCTGGAGAAAATCTAGAGACAGGAGAAATCAGCCGAAAATTAGGACGAGGCCGTCATACAACCAGACAAGTTGAACTGCTCCCTGTTCCGGGCGGCGGGTATGTTGCGGACACTCCCGGATTTTCTTCCATTCAGCTGGAACGGTATGTTCCGGTAAAAAAAGAAGAGCTTCAATACTGCTTTAGAGAATTTATTCCCTATATCGATCAATGCCAATTTCAAGGATGCTCGCATGTTTGTGAAAAGGGCTGTGCGGTTTTGAAGGCAATGAATGATGGGAAAATTTCAGAATCACGTCATCAGAGTTATTGTGAGATGTATGAACAGATTAAGGAAATAAAGGACTGGAAACGGAAATGAAACAATGTTTGATTATCGGTTCTGCGCCGATGAAAGATTTATCGGTTTTTTCAAAGTATGATCCTAAAAATAGCTTTATTATTTGTGCAGATGGGGGTTTGGATACTGCGAAAGCAGCAAAACTTTCACCCAATCTTGTCATTGGAGATTTTGATTCGGCAAAATGTGAACCTCCAGCAAATGTAGAAGTAATTCGTCTGCAAAAAGAAAAAGACGATACCGATATGATGAGTGCTGTAAAAGAAGGAATCCGCAGAGGATTTCAGTCACTTGTCCTTTTTGGGGCTGCTGGCGGCAGAGAAGATCACACCTATGCAAATTACTGTGCCTTGGAATATATTTCTTCTCAGGGACGTCAGGGCGAAATTGTAATGGATCATACGCACATCTTTATTATGACTCGTGGGCGTATGCTGTTTCGCCAAATGAAAGGTGCTACCGTTTCTGTTTTTCCGTTTGGAACCGGAATGTGTTCCGTTACTTATCGGGGAATGAAATATCGGTTAGAAGAGGGAGTGCTGATTTCTAACGATCCGCGGGGTACCAGCAATGTATTGATCAATGATGATGCTTCTATCACTCTTCACAGCGGCCACGCAATTATATTTGTTCTAGATCACGTTTGAAAAGATTCACCTTTTTTTCCTTTGCCGTATATACTGGAGTAACAAACCAGTAAAGGCGGTGAGACAATGCGCAGACCACGTTGCTTTCAAGACGGAAAATGTGCCTGCTATGCAGTTGCATTCGGATTAGGTATGACACTTGCCTGCTGTTTTCCGTCTGGATTCACCTTGTTTGTTATGTCAATCATTATTGTTTGTCTCGGCGCTGCGTTGATTCATCGCTAAAAATTACGGGAGGGATTATTTTGAAAATAGTCGTTGTCCACAGTTCAAAGTTTTTAGCATTTCTCCTTAGGCATCTGTTTCATATCGACAAAGAATCCGTACATTCCTGAATTTTAAAGAAAAAATGTTGTATCAAACAAAAAAGGCTCCTTAAAAAAGGAGCCTTTTTTTATTTGGTAATAGATTTTGTGGACAGAGGATTCATATTTTACAAGTTATTTGAATATGAATGACACAGAATTACAAAAAGGAGAGATCGAACATGCTGAACCGTGAGGTACTCACCGCAAGTGAAGCGGTTTATAACGGCTGTCAGGAACAGCCAGTGGATGTAGACGTTAGTCTTCCCGATTATTGTCCGGATATTCAGAAGATTTTGAAATGTCAGGTATGCCCGGCTATTTCTTCCTGCAGTGCCTCCGGGGATCATCTGGAAGTGGAAGGGACTTACACTGTACGTGTCTTTTATCTGGATTCGGGTGGAATGGTCGTCCGCAGCTATGAGATGGAGGATTCTTTTTTATCAACCATTTCTTTAAAGTGTACCGTGGAAAACCCAAGAATTTATGCGTATCTCAAGATGGAATACGTTAACTGTCGGGCTACAAGTCCACGTCGATTGGACATCCATGGAGCTTTTTCTATTTGCGCTCGTGTTTATGGAGCTTGCAATGTAGAAGCTGTTTCCTCTGTGAATGAAGAGAGTGTAGAGGAGCTGCCCCAAAATCTGCAGTATACTACTGGCTCCGGCTGCTTTAGGCAGCCATTCACCTTGGAAGATAATCTGGAACTGCCGCAGGGAAAACTGCCCGCAGATCGGATTCTTCGTACGCAAGCGGTGTGCTTCTGCAAAGAAAAGACACCGATGGCAGATGGACTGCAAATTAGTGGAGAAGTTCGCCTGAAAATTCTTTATGCTTCTGCAGAAGAGAGTATGCCGCCCGAAACAATGGAGTATACGATGCCATTTGATCAGGAGATCGCCTGTGATTCCATGACAGAGGATAGCCTCTATTCTCTGGAAGTTTCGGTTTCCTCTGTCACTGTTCAAATTCATACGGATTATTCTGGTGAACTCACTACTTTTGAAACGCATATTCGCTTAACTGCATCTGTTACTTGTTATGAAGAGCAACAAAAATCTATTTTACAGGATGCTTATTCCCGCACCTGTGAACTAACGCTTACAAAAAAGCAGCAGGAAATCGAGAGTTTAAAACAGCTTTTTTCAGATACCTGTACCCATAAATTTTCGATAGAGGGAGAAAGTCCTATCACCAAAGTGATTGATCTTTGGAACGAGACCTGTACCATATCCGGCACTGTCGAAAATGGAGAACTAAAATTCTCAGGGAAAATGAATATTTGTGTGTTGGCGGTCAACGCAGAAAACACACCATTTTACTTTGAGCGAACAACAGAATTTTCTCTCAGCAAATCATTTGAAGGAACAGGGACGATCCAGTGCATTGCACAAGTACTTCTGACGGATCTAAGTTATCATTTGACGGATGCTGGCATTGACCTGCGAGCTGAACTTGCAATTACGGCCCAACTTTATGAGCAAAAGACGATTAATCTGATTACGGATGCAGCCTTGGATGAAAGTAAACCAAAGGTGTTGGATCATACCGCAGCACTTAGTCTCTATTTTGCGTCGGAGGAAGAAAACCTTTGGTCTATTGCACGTGCTTATTGCAGTAGCCTCTCCGCTATCAGAAAAGAAAACGATTTGCCGGAAGACGCTACATCGGCGTCCGGTATGCTATTAATTCCAATGTGAGAGAGGAGGGAATATTCAAATGGAAGAGCGTAATCTTTACGATGATATTGCCCAGAGAACAAATGGCGATATTTATATCGGCGTGGTTGGACCGGTACGTACCGGAAAATCCACCTTCATCAAAAAATTTATGGATACAATCGTGATCCCAAATATTCAGGAGAAAGCGAAAAAAGATCGTGCTGTCGATGAACTTCCGCAGTCTGCAGGCGGCAGAACCATTATGACCACAGAGCCAAAATTCATTCCGGAACAGGCAGTCCGAATTCAAATTGATCAGAGTGCTGCCTTTTCAGTTCGTATGATTGATTGTGTCGGGTATATTGTTCCGAGTGCTTTGGGGTATATCGAAAACGACGTGCCGCGTATGGTGATGACACCATGGTATGAAGATCCGATTCCATTTAATATGGCAGCTGAAATCGGTACAAAAAAGGTAATCACGGAGCATTCTACGATTGGATTGGTTGTCACAACAGATGGATCTATCAGCGATCTTCCGAGAGAAGAATATGAAGAAGCGGAAGAGCGTGTCATCAAAGAATTAAAAGAGATTAAAAAGCCGTTTATCGTTTTGCTGAATTCTGTAGATCCAAGCTCAGAAGAAACAAAAGCAATGGCTTCTCAACTGGAGCAAAAATATAAAGTCGCGGTTTTGCCTGTTAACTGTTTGGAACTCGACGAAAAACAAATCCGTGAAATCCTTTCTAAAGTTCTTTTTGAATTTCCTGTCAAAGAAATTAAAGTGGATATGCCAAAATGGCTGTCGGCTTTGGAAAAAGAGCATTGGCTGCGCAGTGCGGTTTATGGTTCCATTCAGCAAAATGCAGTTAAAATTAGCCGGATCAGAGATATTACGCCGCTTACTCAACAAATCTGTGGTTGCGAGTATGTTGAGAGCGCAAAGACGGAATCGATTGATCTTGGAACAGGAAAAGCCCGCATTGAAATTCATCTGCAAAAAGAGCTTTTCTATCAGGTATTGGGTGAAAAGACTGGCCTCTCTATTGAAAATGAAGGGGACTTATTATCCTGTATGCTTCGTTTTGCAGATATGCAGAAAGAGTATAACAAGCTGAAAGATGCTTATCATGATGTAGAAGCCGGAGGTTATGGAATTGTAATGCCTGAGATCAATGAATTGTCACTGGACGATCCTCAGATTATTCGCCAGGGTGGAAAGTACGGAGTTCGTTTAAAGGCTTCTGCACCGGCAATCCATATGATTAAAACAAATATTACAACAGAGATTACTCCGATTGTCGGCAGCGAAGCACAAAGTCAAGAAATGGTTACTTATCTGCTGAAGGAATTTGAAGAAAATCCCGGAAAGATCTGGGAATCAAATCTGTTCGGAAAGAATCTGCATGAAGTTGTAAATGAAGGTTTACATAATAAGCTCAGCAGAATGCCGGAGGATGCACGTGATAAGCTGCGCGAAACTATTGAACGAATCATCAATGATGGCTGCAACGGGTTAATTTGCATCATTTTATAAAAAAATCAATGCAAAACTAAAATTTTAGCGATTTAATACATTTTGTGTATTAAATCGCTTTTTTTTATTGAAAAAAAAGCAAATCAGGGTATACTAATAGAGTATGTTAATTATTTTACAACTTCTTTTTTCGCAGTTAAAAATAAACAAAGGAGAGTGAAGCATATGTTTCCAATTATAGAAAAAAGGAAACTCAATGACTCCATGACATTGATGGTCGTGAAGGCTCCATTCATTGCAAAGAAAGCCAAAGCCGGACAGTTTATTATTCTCAGAGTAGATGAGTACGGCGAACGAATTCCCTTAACAGTCGCGGATTATGACCGTGAAAATGGGACTATTACGATTATTTATCAGATCGTTGGACAAACAACGATGAAGTTGGATCAGCTGAATATAGGCGACCAGATCCTAGATTTTGTAGGACCTTTGGGAAAAGCCAGCGAATTAAGTGGACATAAACGCGCTGCGGTGATCGGCGGCGGAGCAGGGTGTGCAATCGCTTATCCGCAGGCAAAGGCACTCCATGCAATGGGAACAAAAGTGGATGTCATCGCAGGATTTCGGAACAAAGACTTAATTATCTTGGAAGATGAGATGAAAAAAGCTTCCAGTCGCCTGTTCTTAATGACAGATGATGGCAGCAACGGAAACAAAGGATTTGTTACAAATGCTCTCCAGAAAAATATTGAAGATGGTGCCGATTATGACCTGGTCGTCGCGATAGGGCCTCTTGTCATGATGCGTGCAGTAGTAAACGTTACGAAACCGTATAAAATTCCAACAATTGTCAGCATGAATCCCATTATGATTGACGGCACTGGAATGTGTGGGTGCTGTCGGTTGACCGTAGACGGAGAAACAAAATTCGCTTGTGTAGATGGTCCTGACTTTGATGGCTTTAAGGTCGATTTTGACGAAACCATTAAGCGCTCTAAAACCTATTATGATCAGGAACGCGCTGCAGCAAGAGAAGAAAATTGCAGATTGATGAGAGGTGTAAAATAAGATGCCAAACATGCAAATGGAAAAAACTCCAATGCCAGAACAAGATCCTAACGTACGGCGGCATAACTTTGAAGAGGTCTGTCTTGGATATACAGAAGAGATGGCAAAAGAAGAAGCAAAGCGCTGCCTCAACTGCAAAAACAGTCCATGTGTCGGTGGGTGCCCTGTAGGGGTACACATTCCTACTTTCCTCTCTTATGCTGCAGATGGAAAATTCGAAGAAGCCTATAATGAAATTAAATTGACAAATTCTCTTCCGGCAGTTTGTGGCCGTGTATGTCCTCAAGAGACCCAGTGTGAGCAAAGATGTGTACGTGCAATTAAAGGAGAACCGGTTGGAATTGGCCGTTTGGAGCGCTTTGTGTCGGATTGGCATATGAAGCACGGAAAAGATATTGCGAAAACAGTTTCTAAAAATAGTCACAAGGTAGCTGTAATTGGTGCTGGCCCGGCTGGTCTTACCTGTGCAGGCGATCTTGCAGCAAAAGGATACAAAGTGACTGTTTTTGAAGCCCTGCATACAGCTGGAGGCGTACTGATGTACGGAATTCCGCAGTTCCGTTTGCCGAAAGAAATCGTTCAGAAAGAAATTGACGGTTTGCGTGAAGCTGGCGTCTCCATCGAAACCGATATGGTTATGGGAAAAGTATTAGATGTAGATGAACTCTTTTCCATGGGATATGAAGCGGTCTTTATCGGGACTGGAGCAGGATTACCGAGCTTTATGAATATTCCCGGAGAAGATTTAGTTGGTACTTATTCTGCAAATGAATTTTTAACTCGTGTCAATCTGATGAAAGCTTATAATCCCGATTATGATACTCCTATGATTAAACCAAGACGAGTTGCTGTTGTGGGCGGGGGAAATGTCGCTATGGATGCTGCCAGAACTGCTTTACGGTTAGGAGCCGAAGAAGTTTCGATCGTTTATCGCCGTTCCGAAGAGGAAATGCCGGCCAGAAAAGAAGAGATTCACCATGCAAAACAAGAAGGCGTAAAGTTTGATCTTTTGCGCAATCCAGTCCAGATCCTTGGAGACGAGAATGGTCATGTAAAAGCAATTGAGTGCATTAAGATGGAACTCGGAGAGCCGGATGCTTCCGGTCGCCGCCGCCCAATTGAAATTCCGGGCAGCAACTATGAAATCCCAGTAGATTGTGTAGTCATGGCAATCGGAAACCGTCCTAATCCGCTGGTTCGCTCCACAACTGAAGGGCTCGAAGCAAACCGAAAAGGCTGTATTGTGGTAGATGACTCCATGAAGACAACCCGTGAAGGCGTCTATGCTGCAGGCGATGCAGTTTCCGGTGCAGCAACGGTTATTCTTGCAATGGGAGGCGGAAAATCAGCCGCAGCTTCTATTGATGAATATATCCAGTCAAAAAAATAAATTTCTTTTTTAAAAGAGCGGGAAAAGCGCAAATGCTTTTCCTGCTCTTTTGCATGTTCGTCCTCTTTTTTTCATAAGATAAAAGCGAGGAGGTGCTTTTTATGAAAGAAGGAGAAAAGCTTTTACGGGTCGTTCAGCTAATTGTTTGCGTTGGCGCATTGTTGGCAGCAATTATTTTAAAAACTGTAAATCAACCTGTTTATGGGCAGGTACGCAGTTGGTATCAGCTGCAGGCGGAACAGAATGTTTTACCGAATGATCAGGTGAAAGATTGGGAACGCCAGCTGATTCCAGTATTCCCTTCCTACGATAACAGCAACAGTCAAATATGAGATTTCGGATTGGTCTTTGTGAATTTACGATTAGAATATCTTTTCTGCTAATGATTTCTTTGCTATTGATGCTGGATACTACCGGATTTCTAAGTTATGGCCTGCTTGCGGCTGTAATTCATGAACTTTCCCATATCTTTATGATGATTCTTTGTGGGAGAATTCCTAAAAAAATCTGTCTGACAGCATTTGGCGCAGAAATCAGTGCATCATCGGAAAAGACTTCTTATCAAAAAGATTGTCTAGTGAACCTTTCTGGTCCAGCAGTGAATCTTATTCTTGGAGGACTTCTTTTTTTGCTGGGAAACCAAACCCTTTTTGCACAGATGAATCTGGCTTTGGGATTATTTAATTTGCTTCCTATCATTCCTCTGGATGGGGGGCAGGCCCTTTTTTCTCTGCTTTGTCTCTATTTCCCGGAAAATACGGTCGAGAAGATTTTAAAAATAGTTTCCTTTTGCATCCTTGTTCCGCTGGGTATCCTTGGCTTTATCATTCTATTTCACTCCAAATGGAATTTTTCTTTATTGCTTTGTAGTGTTTACTTAATGGTATTTCTGTTGTTGAAGTAAAATATGAACTGCTTGAAAACTATTCGAAAGCACGATATAATAAAGAGAATTCTTTTTGGGAGGATTTCTGTGATTAATAAACAAATGGAAGCTTTGCTTCCGAAAGTTCAAAAACCGGGACGTTATGTAGGCGGAGAGCTCAACAGTATTCAGAAGGATTTAAAAAATATCGATTTGCGGTTTGTTTTTTGCTTTCCGGATATTTATGAAGTCGGAATGTCTCACTTAGGGCTGCGAATTCTTTATAGCGAATTGAATCTTCCAGATTATCTATGGTGTGAACGTGCATTTGCACCGTGGACGGATATGGAAGAGCTCATGAGAGAGACACATACACCTCTTTGTGCTCTGGAAAGCGGCGATGCACTCTCTGAATTTGATATGATTGGATTTACTTTGCAGTATGAGCTCTGTTATACCAATGTTCTTAATATGCTGGAACTCGGCGGGATTCCTCTGCTGTCCAAAGACAGAAAAGGGCTTAAGAATCTTGTGGTAGCAGGGGGGCCGTGCGTCTGCAATCTAGAGCCGATTGCAGATTTTATTGATCTTGCTTTTGTTGGAGAAGGGGAAGAGGTAGATTTAGAGGTTTGCGACCTTTATCGAGAATATAAAAAACGCGGTGCCTCAAAAGAAGAATTTTTGGAAGCTGCCGCTAAGATTAAAGGCGTTTATATTCCTTCCTTTTATGAGGTGCAATATCATGAGGATGGTACTGTAAAAGCAATCACGCCGACTCACGGAGCACCCCAAAAGGTCGAAAAGCGATTGATGCTGGATATGGATCATTGTTATTTTCCGGATAAATGCATGGTCCCATTTCTTGAGATTATTCATGACCGTGCAGTTTCGGAAGTGTTTCGCGGTTGTATTCGCGGCTGTCGGTTCTGCCAAGCAGGGTTTCTATATCGTCCGGTTCGGGAAAAAAGTCCGGATACGGTCAATCGTCAGTGCAGGGACCTTTGTGAAAGCACAGGATATGATGAAGTTTCATTGTCTTCACTGAGTACCAGTGATTATTCTCAGATTAATCCGCTGTTGGATAAGCTTCTTGAGTGGACGAAAGATGAGAAAATTGGAATTTCGCTGCCGAGCCTCCGAGTTGATGGATTTCAAAATGAGATGATGAATAAAATTAAATCCGTGCGGCGAAGCGGACTTACCTTTGCACCCGAAGCTGGAACGCAGCGTATGCGGAATGTGATCAACAAAAACATTACAGAAGAACAGCTTTTAAAAACGGTAAACACTGCATTTTCTGGTGGTTGGACAACCGTTAAGCTTTATTTTATGCTGGGCCTCCCTACCGAAACTTTAGAAGATGTAGAAGGAATAGCACAGCTTGCTCAAAAAGTAGTTGATGCTTTTTACGAAAATTCTAATAAGCCAAAGGGGAAGGGTGTTAAGGTAACGGTTAGTGCTTCTGCTTTTATTCCAAAACCTTTTACTCCATTTCAATGGGAACCGCAGGATACCATGGAACAGATGCTCGAAAAGCAGCATCTGTTGGTACAGTCCGTTCATTCTCATAAAATTACACCAAATTGGCATGATGCGTCTACCAGCTTAATAGAAGCTGTTTTTGCTAGAGGAGATCGTCGGCTGGGAAAAGCACTTTTGGAAGCAAATAAACGCCATATGCGCATGGATGGCTGGGATCATTATTTTTCTCTGGAAAACTGGTTGTCTGTATTTAATGACTGTGGGATTGATCCTGCTTTTTATGCGAATCGCAGAAGAAGTTTTGATGAGATTCTTCCTTGGGATCATATTGACTATGGAATTAAAAAAGAATTTTTGATTAGTGAATGCAAGAAAGCATACTGTGCAGAGACAACGCCAAACTGCAGAGAATCCTGTTCTGCATGCGGGGCAGCACGCTTTGGAGGAGGAATCTGCTATGAGAAGCGTTAGAGTCTGGTTTCAGAAAATAGGCGCGGCAAGGTATATTTCTCATTTGGATTTAAGTCGCTGTATTGCTCGGGCGGCGCAGCGCGCAAAAATACCATTGTGGTATACGAAGGGCTTTAATACTCATGCGTATTTAACCTTTGCACTTCCGCTGAGCCTTGGATTTTATGGACTTCGCGAAAGCTTTGATTTTCGAATAGAAGGAGAAATCAGTAACGAAGAGATTAAAGAACGACTAAAGAAAGCATTACCGCGAGATCTGCCGATTCTTGATGTGACGGAACCTGTTATGAAATCATCGGCAATTACTTTTGCCTCTTATGAAATAAAAATCGATTGTGATAACCCGGATGAATTATCTGAACAATTTCAGAACATGATGAAAAAAGAGCATCTGGTTGCACCGAAACACACGAAAAGTGGTTGGATTGATCTGGATATTCGGCCGGAGATCCAAAAGTTTTTGATTAAGAAAACAGAAACAGGAATTTTAATCGATGTTTTACTGCCGGCAGGGAATCAATTTAATCTGAATCCTTCGCTTATTTTAACTTGTGCCGAAAAAGAATTTTCTTTTTCAAAGCAGGCTGAAATTGTAAGGACTGAACTTTATGACAGTAGTTTTAAAAGATTTGTATGAACTATAAAAATTTCTTGCCTTTTTAATCGCTTTGTGCTAAAATATAAAAGCATTTGGAAATCTCCGGACTCCCCGGAGGGGTTCAATGCCCGTCGTAAACGACATTGAAAACGGACAGTCCTCTGCAAAAAATTGCATGAATGTCTAATCTTTAGGAGGAAAATCATGGACGCATTAAAATTAATTTCTCAGGATTCCATTAAAACAGAGCCCCCAAAATTTGAAGTGGGCGACACTGTAAAAGTAAACGTAAACATTCGCGAAGGAAATCGTGAACGTATTCAGATGTTTGAGGGGACTGTCATTGCACGTAAAGGTTCCGGAATCAGTGAAACCTTTACCGTTCGCCGCGTTGCTTATGGGGTTGGCGTTGAGCGTGTATTCCCGGTTCATTCCCCAAATGTAAAATCTGTGGAACTGGTTCGCAAGGGTCATACCCGCAGAGCAAAGCTTTATTATTTACGTGATCGCGTCGGCAAGGCTGCAAAGCTTCGTGAAATCGTAAAATAAACAATCGAAAAGGTGAGAAGGGACATGAGAGTGTCCCTTTTTTGTATCTTTAAACTTTTAAAAAGTTTTGTTCCGAAAAGGAGTAAGAAAGTGAAGCGCAATCTAGAAAACACTTCAAAGAATCACAGAGTAATTAGTATTTACGAATGGGCCGAAGCAATCATTGCAGCTCTGATCATAGTGACGTTGTTTTTTTCTGCGTTTTTCCGTGTGGCAGAAGTGTATGGGACTTCAATGATTCCAAATTTATATTCAGGGGATCGCATTCTTTTAACCGGAATTTACACAAAACCCACTAACGGAGATGTTGTAGTAATTGCGCCAAATGGTTCTGAAGAAATCCCTCTGGTAAAACGTGTCATTGCAACCGAAAATCAGACCGTGGATATTGATCGTGCTTCGGGGAAAGTGTCCGTTGACGGAGTCGAACTGGATGAAACTAGATATATAGGAAACAATCGCACCGATCAGCAATCTGATCTGCAGTTTCCACTGACCGTTCCTTCAGGGCATGTGTTTGTTTTGGGGGATAACCGCTCCGTATCAAAAGACAGTCGGAGCGCTGATATTGGATTTATTGATCAGAAAAATATAATCGGCAAGGCCTTGTTTATTATATTTCCTTTTGATCGGATTGGAGGAATCGCTTCGTGAGTGAGGCACAGTCAATTCAATGGTTCCCGGGTCATATGACAAAGACGCGGCGGCAAATTGAAAAGAGTTTGAAGATGGTTGATGCAGTGGCTGAATTAATCGATGCCCGCATTCCGATCAGCAGCAGAAACCCAATTCTTGGAGAACTGATTCAAAAAAAGCCGCGTGTTATTCTGATGAATAAAAGCGATATGGCTGACCCTTCAGCTACCAAGAAATGGATTCACTTTTTTGAAGAACAAAACATTCCGGCCATTGCACTGGATTGCAAGAGCGGAAAGAGCTTAAATGAATTTATTCCTTTAGTAAAAAAAGTTTTGGCCCCGCAAATTTCCGCATGGCAGAAAAAGGGCATGGTTGGAAGGACCATTCGAATCATGGTAGTTGGAGTACCAAATGTCGGAAAGTCTTCTTTGATTAACCGCCTCTCAAAATCCAGCAAATCTAATGTAGAGGACAGACCTGGCGTTACACGTTCCAATCAATGGTTTACCATCGGAAAAGGATTTGATTTGTTGGATACTCCGGGGGTTCTCTGGCCGAAATTTGAGGACAAGATTGTTGGAGAACATCTTGCTTTTACAGGAGCTGTTAAAGATGATATCCTGGACACGGAACAGCTTGCATCAAGATTATTGGAGCTTTTGGTGCGTATCTATCCGCAGAAACTCTGCTCCCGCTATAAACTGAATGAGACAGATTTACAGAAGCTAGAAGGATGGAAAATCTTACAGTCGGTTGGGAAAAAACGTGGAATGTTGATCTCCGGCGGGGAAATTGATACAGAGCGAGCTTCTATTATGATTTTGGATGAATTTAGAAGTGCTAAAATCGGACGAATTACTTTGGAACTTCCGGAGGAAAACAAATAATGCAGGAAAACAAAGGCCCAAAAGACTGGCTTTTTTATGAAAAAGAAGCTTTGAATGAAGGCTTTCAACAAATCTGCGGAATAGACGAAGTTGGACGTGGTCCTTTAGCCGGTCCTGTTTTTGCTTCCGCAGTAATTCTGCCGGTTGGTTGTGTGATTCCAGGAGTTAACGACTCTAAAAAATTATCGCCTAAAAAACGTGAAGAGTTATTTGCTGTTATTAAAACAAAAGCTGTGGGCTGGGCTGTAGGATTTGCAACCGAACAAGAGATTGATGAAATCAATATTTTGCAGGCGACGTTTCTTGCGATGCGCCGTGCGGTAGAAGCATTGCCGACAAAACCGGATCTTGCATTGGTTGATGGAAATCGTACGCCTTTTCTTGGTGATGGGATAAATGTTCGCACGATTATAAAGGGAGACGGCAGCAGTGAAAGTATTGCCGCTGCATCTATTATGGCAAAAGTGAGCCGTGACCACTTGATGATCAAATTAGATGAGCTTTATCCGGAATATGGTTTCGCGAGAAATAAGGGATATGGCACCGCAGAGCATGTTAAAGCACTGCTTCAATACGGCCCCTCTCCAATCCATCGCACTAGCTTTTTAAAAAAGATTCTCGGTGAATCAAATGGCTAATTCACTTGGCGATTGGGGAGAGAAGCTTGCCGCTGATTACTTGATAAAGCACGGCTGGAAAATTTTAGCGAGAAATTTTCATTCCCGTTATGGCGAAATTGATATCATTGCTTGCAATGAGAAAATCATCAGTTTTGTAGAAGTAAAAACGCGGAGAAAACATGCAATGGTATCCCCTATGGAAGCGATCACTTTCCAAAAGCAACATAAAATGATTATGACTTCTGAGACTTGGCTTTTACGATATCCTTCTGATCTTCAGCCAAGGTTTGATGCTATTGGAATTGAAGTTGGACCGAATGATACAGTGGGGAAAATTCAGTATCTTGAAAACGCATTCCAAAGCGAATAAAATATTATTAGCATTTTATTATTTACGGAAAGGAAGTGGCAATCTGATATGAAATATCGGTCCACAAGAGATTTTTCACAAGAGGCAGTTTCCGCACAGGCAATCGCACAGGGAATCTGTGAAGACGGAGGACTCTTTGTTCCGGAAGCATTTCCAAAATTAACACAGCAGGATTTTAATTTTCTGCAAAATGCAGATTACCAAACACGTGCTCAGAAAATTCTTTCTATGTATCTTACAGATTTCAGCACAGACGAAATTGAAGATTGCGTAAAAAGAGCGTATACAGAAGAAAAATTTCCAGGTGGCCCTGCGCCGTTATCTTTTGTAAATATTGACAGCGCTAATCTATATCTTTTAGAGTTGTGGCATGGCCCAACTTGTGCCTTTAAAGATATGGCACTTCAGCTTTTGCCTCATCTTTTGACAAAGAGCCTTCAAAAGATTCAAGCAAATAAAACGGCAATTATTTTGGTCGCTACTTCCGGGGATACTGGAAAAGCGGCTTTGGAAGGATTTCGTGATGTTCCGGGGACAAAGATTCTTGTTTTTTACCCGGAAGATGGAGTTAGCCCAATGCAAAAGCGCCAAATGGTCACTCAAGAAGGAAAAAATGTTTTTGTCTGTGCGATTGCTGGAAACTTTGACGATGCGCAGTCCGGGGTAAAAAAGCTCTTTACCGATTCAGAAATCCGCCAAAAATTATCCGAGTGCGGAGAAATGTTTTCAAGTGCCAATTCCATTAATTTGGGGCGTCTTCTTCCTCAGATCGTTTATTATATTTCCGCTTATTGTGATTTAGTAAAAGAATCAAGGATCAAAAAGGGCGAACAAATCAATATTGTTGTTCCAACCGGAAATTTTGGAAATATTTTGGCGGCTTTTTATGCAAAGCAAATGGGGCTCCCAGTTCATAAGCTAATCTGTGCAAGCAATTCCAATAATGTCCTTACCGATTTCATTCGTACTGGAATTTATGACCGGAACAGAACGTTCTATACAACGATTTCTCCTTCCATGGATATTTTGATCTCCAGCAATCTGGAACGTCTGTTGAGCCATTTGACAAAATCAGATCGTCAGGTTCGTGAATGGATGGATTCTCTTTCAAAAACAGGGCGCTATGAAGTAACTGATTCTGTAAAAGTTTCTTTAAAAGATCTCTTTTGGGCAGGCTGCTGCAATGATCAAAACACAAAGCAAACGATTCATAATTTGTTCTGTGATGAACATTATCTGTGCGACCCACATACTGCTGTTGCGGTGAACGTATATCATCAATATCTTTCGGAAACAAGGGATCAAAAGATTCCCGCAATTATCGCTTCAACTGCTAGTCCTTATAAATTTTCAGATAATGTTTTAAGTGCTATTTTAGAGAAACCTTATAATTCTGAGAACGATTTTCAGAAGGCAGTAAAGCTTTCGGAATTAAGCGATACTGAAATTCCAGAGCCAATCAAGGCACTGTCTAATAAAAAAGTTCGTTTTACAGAAAGCTGTCATCCGGAAGAAATGAAACAGGAAGTTTTGAAATTTTCAGATGCAGAATAAAAAAAGACAGGAGCCCGGATATGTCACTGTTTGCAATTGCTGATTTACACCTTTCTTTGGGGACAGACAAACCTATGGATGTTTTTCACGGATGGGAAAATTATACGGAACGTCTTCAAAAGAATTGGGTCTCTTTTATAAAGCCGGAGGATACGGTCGTAATTGCGGGAGACATTAGCTGGGCAATGAATCTGCAGGATACGAAGGCTGATTTCACTTATTTAAATCAGCTTCCGGGAACCAAACTGATTCTCAAGGGGAATCATGATTATTGGTGGTCTACGCGCAGAAAGATGGAAAACTTTTTGGTGGAGAATGGATTTTCTACTTTGAAAATCATTCACAATTCCGCTGAATTAGTAGGAGATATTGCTGTCTTTGGCTCGCGCGGATGGCTCTATAATGCAGAGACGCCGGAAGATCAAAAAGTGATCAACAGAGAAGTCGGCAGACTAAAGACCTCCCTTGATGAAGCCAAAAAGCTCGGAGGAACTCCGATTGCTTTTCTTCATTATCCGCCGGTTTATGACGGGAACGAATGTACTGAAATTTTGGATGTCCTTTTGGAGAATCATATCAAGGAATGCTATTTTGGACATATCCACGGTAGTCAGGCAATGCGGCGTGCAATCACAGGAAATTATAAAGGCATTCAAATGCATCTGATTTCTTGCGATTATTTGAAGTTTTGCCCGATTTTAGTGCGGTAATTGTTAAACAAATTATAAATTCTCCATATTTGTATAGAAAAAACAGAATGACTATGTTATAATTATCAAGATAATTTGCTATTTCGCAGGAGGAAATTAAAATGAGTTTGAAATCATCCAACCAGGTTGCAACTAACCGCTATCAGTTAGAAATTGAAGTTGACGGAGATACTTTTGAAAAGGCAGTTGATCATGCCTATAAAAAGCAGAAAAATCGTATTAATATTCCCGGATTCCGTAAAGGAAAAGCTCCGCGTTCTTTTATCGAAAAATATTATGGTGCAAATGTTTTCTATGAGGATGCCATCAATGAGGTTTATCCCAGCGCTCTGGAAGAAGCTGTAAAAGCTGCTAATCTGGAAATGATTGAGGACAAAATTGATTTTGACTTGGTCTCTGCTGAAAAAGAAGGTCTTGTTTTTAAAGCAACCATTACCACAAAACCAGAAGTTACCATTGAAAATTACAAGGGTATTGAAGCCAAAAAACCTCCTGTAAAAATCACTAAAGATGATATTGCTGCTGAACTCAAGAAAATACAGGAACGTAACGCTCGGATGGTCACTGTAGAAGATCGCGCTGCTCAGAACGGCGATATTGCAGAGATCGATTTTGAAGGCTTTGTTGATGGAAAAGCTTTTGAGGGTGGAAAAGCTGAAAATTACAGCTTGAATCTTGGGGCTGGACAGTTTATCCCCGGATTTGAAGATCAGATCGTCGGCCATAAGGCAAATGATGAATTTGATATTACCGTAACCTTCCCTGAAGATTACCAGGAAGAGAGTTTAAAGGGCAAAGAAGCTGTATTTAAGATCAAAGTGCACGAGGTCAAGAAGGAAGAACTTCCAGAATTAGACGACGACTTTGCAAAAGACGTCAGCGACTTTGATACTTTGGATGAATACAAGAAAGATGTTGAAAAGAAGCTGACTGAGAACCGTGAAAATGCTGCAAAAGATGATGTTGACAATCAGCTGATTGATAAGATGATTGAACTGCTCCAAGGAGAAATTCCTGCAGCAATGTTTGAAAACCGCATCAATGAAGATATCAACGAATTTGCCTATCGGCTGCAGTCTCAGGGACTCAATTTGGAATCCTACATGAAATATACCGGCATGGATGAAAAGGCAATGCGCGAAAATATGCGCCCGCAGGCTGAGCGTCAGGTGAAACTGCGTCTGGCACTTGAAAAAATTGCCGAACTGGAAAATGTAAAGCCTACGGAAGAAGACCTTGAAAAAGAATACCAGAAGCTGGCTGAAGGATATCACCTTGATGTCGATAAGGTGAAGAAAGCAATTCCCGCAGAAGATCTTTCCAAAGACTTAAAAGCTGGAAAAGCAATGGATTTCGTCCGGGATAATGCAGTTGTTACGGAAGGCAAAGACAGCAAATCCGCTGAGAAGTCGAAAGGAAAAACAGCCAAGTCTTCAAAAGCGAAAGCAACAAAAGAAAAAACTGAAAAGAAAGAATCAGAGACTTCAGCTGAATAAGCTGCCTTTCTTTTGCCTAATCTTTTAATGAAGTTTGGAGGCAATTTTAAATGAGTTTAGTTCCATATGTAATTGAACAAACAAACCATGGTGAGCGCTCTTATGATATTTTCTCCCGCCTATTAAATGACCGCATCATTATGCTGACAGAAGAAGTCACGGATACTTCCGCCAATTTAGTAGTAGCGCAGCTGTTGTATTTGGAAGGACAGGACCCTACAAAAGATATCAGTCTTTATATCAATAGCCCCGGCGGTTCTGTAACTGCTGGTATGGCAATTTATGATACGATGCAGTACATTAAATGTGATGTATCGACTATCTGTATGGGATTAGCTGCCAGTATGGGCGCATTCCTTCTCGCAGCCGGTGCAAAAGGAAAGCGTTTTTCACTGCCGCACACTGATATTTTGATTCATCAGCCAAGCGGAGGCGTTCCTCAGTCGCAGGTATCCGATATCATGATTCATGCTGGTTACCTGGCAAAGAAAAAGGAATTATTGAATCAAATCCTTGCAGAGCGTACTGGTCAGTCGATCGAAAACATTATGCGGGATACTGATCGGGATCATTTTATGACTCCGGAAGAAGCTTTGGAATATGGTTTGATTGATAAAATTATCAAAGATCATAAAACAGAGATAAGCAGGTGATTATTTGGGCTCAAATGAAGAATTTGGAGATCGCGAGCTTTGCTGTTCTTTTTGCGGAAAACCACAAAGTGAAGTTCGCCGCCTAATTGCAGGCCCTGGAGTTTATATTTGTGACTCTTGTATCGAATTATGTAAGTCTATTCTTGATGACGAGATGAATCTCTCAACACGTCATGCAGACTTAGAATCCGGTGCAACAAAAGAGTTGCTGAAACCTCGGGAAATTAAAAAATGTCTTGATGAATATGTAATCGGTCAGGATCGTGCGAAAATGGCACTTTCAGTAGCCGTGTATAATCACTATAAACGCATTTACTATGGGCATAGTGATGATGTTGATCTGACAAAGAGCAATGTCCTTCTGCTTGGGCCAACCGGAGTTGGAAAAACGCTGCTGGCACAGACGCTGGCAAAAATTTTGGATGTCCCTTTCGCCATTGCCGATGCAACTACATTGACAGAAGCTGGTTATGTAGGTGAAGACGTTGAAAATATTCTTTTGCGTTTGATTCAGGCAGCAGATTTTGATATTGAAAGAGCAGAGCATGGTATCATTTATATCGATGAAATTGATAAAATTGCTCGCAAATCAGAAAATCCTTCTATCACGCGTGATGTCAGCGGCGAGGGAGTTCAGCAAGCCCTTTTGAAAATTTTGGAAGGGACTGTCTCAAATGTTCCTCCGCAGGGAGGAAGAAAGCATCCTCAGCAAGAATTCCTTCAGATTGACACAACAAATATTTTGTTTATTTGCGGTGGCGCATTTGATGGCCTTGACAAAATTGTTGAACGCCGAAGCGCTTCAACTTCTCTCGGCTTTGGTGGAGAAGTTCACAGCAAAGCCGAGTTAGATGCACATGATTGGATGTCTGAAGTCGTTCCTCATGATCTCGTAAAATTCGGAATCATTCCGGAACTCGTAGGTCGACTGCCGGTTATTACAGCTTTAAGCGGCCTTGATGAAAAAGCATTGATTCGTATCTTGACAGAGCCGAAAAACTGCCTTGTCAAACAGTATCAAAAGCTTTTTCAATTAGATCAAGTGGATTTGGAGTTTACAGAAGACGCTTTGCTTGCTATTGCGCAAATGACTGTTAAACGTCATACTGGTGCGCGTGGATTACGTTCTACGATGGAAAACATTCTGACAAGATTGATGTATAATGTACCTTCCGACTATACAATCGAGAAGATAACTGTTACCAAAGATACAGTCGAGAATGGAGCAGACCCTGACATTGTTCGTAACCCAGACCGGAAACCGGTAAAAATTAAGATTTCAATTCCGCGTTCCGCCAACAAAAAACGTGGGCGCAGAGATACGGCTTAATTATTTTGTTTTATATAAGGCTGCTGTGAGTGGGGAATAAAATGATTTTCCCCTGCGGCAGCTTTTTTCAATAAGGAGTTTTACAATGAGCAATGAAACACAAAAAAAAGTCGAATTAGTTAGTGCTGAACATCCTCTGATTCCTGTTTTGGCATTACGGGGGCTTGTCGTGTTTCCTGGAATGTCTCTGCAGTTTGATGTAGGACGTCCAAAATCCATCTTAGCGCTAAAGAACTCTATGGATCAAGAGCAAAAGATTTTTTTGGTCGCTCAAAAAGATTTAACAGTTAATGACCCCGGTAAAGACGATCTTTATTCAATTGGCGTAATTGCTAAAGTCAGACAGGTAATTCGTCGCTCTGATGAGGGAATTCGAGTGATCGTTGAAGGAATTTCTCGTGGAAAAGTCATGTCCATGTCAGAGGATAATACGGAATATCTTTCTGCTGAAGTTGCGATTCTTCCCACAAAAGTAACAAAAAAGGTTACTCCGCGGCAAGAAGCACAAATGAGATATGTTCGCACGCAATTTGAAGAGTATATTCGAAACTATACACAAATTTCTCCAGATCTTGTGATTGGCGTTTTAGAAAAAAAGAATTGCGGCGACCTCGCAGATTATATTGCAGCGAACATCAGTTTTGACTATGAACAAAAGCAGCAACTGTTGGAAGAACTTTCTCCTTTCAGCAGACTGCAGAAACTTTCGCGCATATTAAAAGATGAAATTCGAGTATTGACCCTGGAAAATAAAATTCAGGAAAAGGCAAAAGAGCAAATTGACGAAAATCAAAGAGACTACTACCTTCGAGAACAAATGCGTGCAATCGCTGACGAATTGGGGGAGGATAATACCCCTGCAGAAGAAGCCGACGAAATGCGCAAACGCATTCAAGAGGCTGGGATGCCGAAAGAGCAGCAGGAAAAGTTACTAAAAGAATGCGATCGAATGGCTAAAATGCCTGAAGGCTCTCATGAGGCCAGCGTTATTTTGAGCTATTTGGATACTTGCCTTTCTTTACCATGGAATGTTTCTTCTAAAGAACATATTGATCTTTCAAAAGCCAAAAAGATTATGGATCGTGATCATTATGGACTAACGAAGGTAAAAGAGCGAATTCTAGAATCCTTAGCGGTTAAAAAGCTGAACCCGAAAATGCAAGGGCAGATTATTTGTCTTGTTGGACCTCCTGGAGTCGGCAAAACTAGTATTGCGCACTCGATTGCAGAAGCAATTGGGCGAAAATATATTAGAGTTTCACTGGGCGGTGTTCGGGATGAGTCCGATATCATGGGGCATCGCAAAACCTATATTGGTTCTATGCCTGGACGAATTATTAATGCAATCAGACAGGCGGGGGTCAATAATCCGCTCCTTCTTTTAGATGAGATTGATAAACTCGGAAATGATTTTCGAGGAGATCCTTCCAGTGCTTTGTTAGAGGTATTGGATCCAGATCAAAATTCAACGTTTTATGATCATTATATTGATTTACCATTCGACCTCAGTAATGTATTGTTCTTAACGACTGCAAATGATGCTTCTGCAATTCCTGCCCCGCTTTATGACCGTATGGATGTTATTACCTTGGGCAGTTATACCCATCAGGAAAAATTTCATATTGCAGGAAAACATTTAATTCCAAAACAGCTGAAAAAGAACGGGATTAATTCCGATCAGCTAAAAATTTCTGCATCTGCTATTCATGCGATAATTGATGGGTATACAAGGGAAGCGGGAGTCCGCGGACTGGAACGTATGATTTCAGAAATCTGCAGAAAAAGTGCAATAAAGATTGTTAAAAATTCTAAAATAGTGATCCACGTGACCGCAAAAAATCTCGAAGAGTTTCTAGGACCTAAAAAATTCCGAGAAGAAAATCAGAATAAAAAGGATCAGGTAGGACTCGTAAATGGATTGGCTTGGACAACAGTTGGGGGCGAAATGCTGCCAATTGAAGTTGCAGTTATGGATGGCAGCGGAAAAATTGAGCTAACCGGAAGCCTTGGCGATGTTATGAAGGAATCGGCAAAAACCGCCATCAGCTGTATTCGTACAAGAGCCAAATCACTTGGAATTCGAACCGATTTCTATAGTAAATATGACATTCATATTCATGCCCCAGAGGGAGCTATTCCGAAAGATGGTCCTAGTGCCGGCGCAGCGATGGCTACCGCAATTACTTCTGCTTTGACCAGTATTCCAATTCGCCACGATGTCGCTATGACCGGTGAAATTACCCTTCTTGGCAGGATTTTGCCGATTGGTGGATTAAAAGAAAAAACAATGGCAGCTTACCGCGCAGGAATTAAAACAGTTTTGATTCCATCTGAAAATGTTTCGGACTTGGAAGAAGTAGATACGGAAGTTAAAAAATCAGTTCAATTCCTTCCTGTCGAAGAAATCGATCAGGTTTTGAATGTTGCGCTAACCAAAAAGCCTTTCCCTCTACAATAAGAAAGGATATCTCAAATGAAGATTGAAACTGCTGATTTTGAAGCTTCTTTTGGTCGTTCAAATCAGCTCCCATTTTCAACGATGCCAGAAATTGTATTCTCAGGAAAATCAAATGTTGGTAAATCTTCGTTGATTAATAAGCTATTAAATCGAAAATCGTTGGCTAGAGTAAGCTCACAGCCAGGAAAAACAGGAACCATTAATTTTTATCGACTTGAAAACTGCCGATTGGTGGATCTCCCAGGATACGGTTATGCAAAAGTTTCGCTTTCTGAAAAAAAGCGCTGGGCCGAATTGGTAGAAGGATATCTTTCAATGAAACGTGATATCCGACTGATTATCCAAATTATTGATATGCGTCACAAGCCATCGGCTGATGATTTGGATATGGTGTCTTTTCTTGAGAATACTGGATTTCCGTTCTTGATTGCTATAACAAAAAGTGATAAACTGAATAAAACGCAAAGAGCTCTCAATTTAGAAATGTTTCAGGAATTATTCGGGAAACGGGATATAGGAGTGATTCCCTTTTCTTCTCAAACTGGAGAAGGTGTGGAAGTTTTGCGAAAATGCATTGATGAAAATATAAACTTAATGCCATCTTTGCAGGAAATCAATAAGGAGCAATGAAATTTTATGCTGAATTTTGATCATCTAGCTGTAAATCAGCAGGGACATCTGACAATTGGTGGGATTGATACTACAAAATTAGCACAGGAATACGGAACACCTCTTTATGTAATGGATGAAGATAAAATCCGCAGTATCTGCCAAATGTATCAGAATTCTTTTAAAAAATGCTATCATGGGAATGGAATGCCGCTTTACGCTAGCAAAGCTTTTTGCTGCAAGGAAATGTGCAGGATCGTCAATGAAGAGGGAATGGGACTGGATGTTGTCTCTGGAGGCGAATTGTACACAGCTCTACAAGCAGGATTTCCGGCAGAACGAATTCAAATGCACGGAAATAATAAAACACCGGATGAGCTTTCTTTCGCAATTAATTCGGGTGTAGGGCACATTGTTATTGATAATATGGATGAACTCAAGATGTTGGACGAAATGGCAGGAAAGCTTCATCAGACAGTTGGAGTTTCTTTACGTATTAAGCCTGGCATTGATGCACATACTCATCAGTTTATACGGACCGGACAAATTGATTCCAAATTTGGATTTGCGTTGGAGACTGGCGAAGCCATGCAGGCAGTAAAAATGGCAATTCGTGCGAAAAATCTGGAGCTTTTGGAACTGCACTGCCATATTGGCTCTCAAATTTTTGAATTACAGCCCTTTGTACTGGCAGCTCAAGTTATGATGGATTTTATGCAGCAGATTCGTAAAGAAACTGGAGTTATGTTACCGGAGCTGAATTTGGGAGGCGGTTTTGGTATTCAATATGTTGCCTCCGACAATTCACTCCCTTATGAGTCTTACATGGAGAAAGTTTCAGAAGCAATCAGACAAAAATGTAAAGAATACGACTTTACAGAGCCAAAAATTTATATCGAACCAGGTCGTTCTATTGTAGGAGAAGCTGGTATCACCCTTTACACAATTGGAGCTGTAAAGCAAATCCCCAACATCCGTACATACGTTTCTATTGACGGAGGTATGACCGACAATCCGCGCTATGCGCTTTATCAGAGCAATTATACTGTCATTGTAGCGAACCATGCAGACCAACCTGCAAAGCAAGTTGTTACTGTTGCAGGAAAATGCTGTGAATCAGGGGATCTCATTCAGAAGGATGCTCCGCTGCAGATGTGTAAAGCGGGCGATTTATTGGCAGTCCTTTCGACTGGAGCTTATAATTATTCCATGGCTTCTAATTATAATCGAATTCCACGTCCTGCTGTTGTGATGGTTCATGATGGAAAGACCCGTATTGCTGTAAAGAGGGAAACCTATGAGGATCTTATTCACAATGATTTATAATGGCTGAACGATTTACTTTTTCCCTTTTCTGTGCTAAAATATAAATTCAGGAAGACGAGGAGTGAGTAAAAATGAATTCGAAATTAAAGGACGATAATGTCGATTTTTTATTTGAAGCAATTTTATCTTTAAAGTCTGCAGAAGAATGTTATAATTTTTTTGAGGATCTTTGTACTGTTCCAGAAATCAAAGCAATGTCTCAGCGAATTGTGGTCGCTCATATGCTTAGCACAAAACGCGTTTATAGTGATATTGTAGAAAAAACCGGTGCTTCTACTGCAACGATCAGTCGTGTTAATCGGTCTTTGCATTATGGATGTGACGGTTATAGTTTGGTATTTGGCCGAATAAAAGACGTCCCCAAAAGTGAATCAGAGACCGGAGATATAAAATCGAAATGAGTTATTCGGCTTTTGCAAATTATTACGATTATTTAATGAAAGATGTTAATTACCCGGCGCTGGCACAATACCTGCGCCGGGTTTTGGCACAATTTGGGCATACTCCTAAACTTGCATTGGACCTTGCCTGTGGTACTGGCAGCCTGACTTTGGAGCTCAAGCAAATGGGAATTGACATCTATGGAATCGATGCCAGCCCTGATATGCTTTCGATTGCACAGCAAAAGACAGCTACAGCGGGGGAAGAAATTTTATTTCTCTGCCAAAAGATGCAGAATTTAGATCTTTATGGGACGATTGATACTGTTTTTTGTACTTTGGATAGCTTAAATCATCTATCCGGCAAAAGAGAGCTTTTAAAAGCTTTTCAAAAAGTTTCTTTGTTCCTTGAACCAGATGGATACTTTATTTTTGATTTAAATACACCATACAAACATCAGCATGTTTTAGCGGATCATACTTTTGTTTATGATCTTGATCCTGTTTATTGTATCTGGCAGAATCTTTATGAAGAACGCGAAAATCGAGTCTCCATTTCTTTGGATTTCTTTAAAAGGGAAGAGCAAATTTATCATCGAAGTCATGAAAATTTTTATGAATATGCCTATTCTATCGATGACATTCGCTCTTTATTAGAACTATCAGGTTTACAGATGCGCGCAGTTTATGAGGATTTTACTTTTAACGCTCCAACAAATCACACGGAACGAATTTTGGTGGTTTCTGAAAAATCATCTGTAAAAAACATGGAAAAAGTTATTGACAAATAAAGCAAGATATAGTATCATATATAAGTCGCTGATACGAAAGTATTCGCTCTGTTGGGAGCATAGCTCAGCTGGTTAGAGCACCTGCCTTACAAGCAGGGGGTCATAGGTTCGAGTCCTATTGTTCCCACCATCAGTGGCTCGGTAGTTCAGCTGGTTAGAACGCTAGCCTGTCACGCTAGAGGTCGACGGTTCGATCCCGTTCCGAGTCGCCACTTGCCTCTGTAGCTCAGTCGGTAGAGCAGGGGACTGAAAATCCCCGTGTCGGTGGTTCGATTCCGCCCGGAGGCACCATTGCGAATGTAGCTCATCTGGTAGAGCGCCACCTTGCCAAGGTGGAGGTAGCGAGTTCGAGCCTCGTCGTTCGCTCCATTTTTGGCGTCATAGCCAAGCGGTAAGGCATGGGTCTGCAAAACCCTGATCCCCAGTTCAAATCTGGGTGACGCCTCCACTGAAAAGACCGAATCTCTTTTGAGATTTGGTCTTTTTTTTAGTAACTTGGTAGGTTGCTTTAACTTTGATAGGAGAATTTAGATCATGGTCTCTAAAAAGATTATACATCCTCTGGAACCGGTCTGGAACTCAGAATGTAGAGCTTTGATTTTGGGGACAATGCCTTCCCCTAAATCCCGTATGGTAGGGTTTTATTATGGGCATCCACAGAATCGTTTCTGGTGCGTTTTAGCCGAAATTTTTGGCGAGACTGTTCCAAATTCTAATGCAGAAAAAACTTCTTTTCTTTTGCAGCATCGAATTGCTTTATGGGATGTTTTAAAATCTTGTCGAATTTGCGGTGCTTCTGATCAATCAATTACGGAACCTGTTCCAAATGATTTTTCAGTTTTGCTAAAAGAAACAGAAATTCAGTCGATTTATACAACAGGGCGGAAAGCTTTTCAGCTATATGAGAGCCTCGTCTATCCAAAGACTAAAATTCATGCAATTGCTTTGCCTTCTACAAGTCCAGCTAATTGCCGCATGAGCTTTCATGATTTGATTGACGCTTATCGTGTTTTGTTGAATACTGTCAGCACAAAATGAATGAAGTAACATATTTTAGGGAGGAACTATATGGAAAAAAACGAAATAATTGATCAAAAAGACGAACAAACACAACCATTAACACCAAATAAAATGGGAACGAGGTCAATGTTTCCATTGATTATTTCAATGGCACTGCCGGCAATGTTCTCTATGATGATTCAGGCTCTTTATAACGTAGTAGACAGTTATTTTGTTGCACAAATCAGTGAAAATGCTTTAACAGCTGTTTCTTTGGTGTTTCCAATTCAAAGCCTGCTAATCGCTCTTGGAATTGGTACTGCGATCGGAATTAATTCTTTGGTATCAAGACGCCTTGGCGAACAAAACTTTGCAGAAGCCAATTCTGCGGCTACACACGGAATTCTTTTAGGCCTTTTGAATTATATTGTTTTTTTTGTTGTTGGCTTTTTTTCACGTCCGTTTATCGGATTGTTTACAAACACACCGGAAGTAATCGAAATGGGCACACAGTATATGCAGATTGTATGTTTCTTTTCTTTTGGCGTTTTTGTGGAAGTCAATATTGAAAAATCTTTACAAGCAACCGGAAATATGCTGTACCCGATGATGTTTCAGCTGATTGGGGCTGTTACAAACATTATCTTGGATCCTATTTTTATTTTTGGATTATTTGGAGTTCCAAAAATGAGTGTTGCAGGTGCGGCAATCGCTACTGTTTTAGGACAAATCCTTGCAATGATCATAGCACTTATCGTCCTTACAAAAAAAGAACACGAAATTACTGTTTCTTTTCACCATTTTCATATAAATACAAGAATCGTTAAAAACATCTATGAAGTTGGACTGCCTTCGATCGTAATGCAGTCCATCGGATCTGTAATGGTGATGGGAATTAATGCAATTCTGATGTCTTATACCGAAACGGCAGTTGCTTTTTTTGGTGTTTATTTTAAATTGCAATCTTTTATTTTTATGCCTGTTTTTGGACTGAATCAGGGAATCATGCCGATTATAGGGTATAATTTTGGTGCACAAAATAAAAGCCGTATGAAAGACTGCCTTCGCTATGGAACCATTATTGCTGTCGTCATTATGATAATTGGTGTTGTCGTGTTTTGGACAATTCCAAATCTGTTGCTGGGGATTTTCAATGCTTCCGATGTGATGCTTTCAATAGGCGTTCCTGCGCTTAAAACAATCAGTCTCTGCTTTATCCCGGCTGCTATTGGAATCACATTCTCAGGCGAATTTCAGGCAGTAGGGAAAGGGACTTACAGCCTTTTAGTCTCTTTGTTAAGACAACTTTGTATTTTACTTCCGGCTGCCTATTTGCTGTCTGTATTAACACACTCTTTACCGTCAATTTGGTATGCTTTCCCAATTGCAGAGTTTTTCTCTTGCATCGCAAGTATTTTGTTGCATAATCGAATTAAGAAAAAAATGCTTTCTAAATTTTAAACCTAGATGGATACTTTTTTAAGCAGCCTGTTTTGCAAAAGAACAGGCTGCTTTTTGTATGATTGCTATTTTTAAAGCATATATTTTTTCGGGCGGTGAAAAAGATGAAGCATTCCCGGAAAAACAAATTAACTATTTTAGCTTTGGCTCTCTGCTGTACAGGGCTTTTAACGTTGACCTTTTGTTCCTATCATCAAGCAGCCAAACTTGCAGCGGCAAAAGTCGCCCCTAATCCACCGATTATCCTTGACGCGGGGCATGGTGGGGAAGATGGAGGCGCTACCGGAAAATCCCAGCTACCTGAAAAAGATTTGAATCTGGCAATTACCCAAATGCTGCAAAAAAAACTATGCGACTCTGGTTATCAGGTAATCATGACTCGAGACAGCGATGTTTCTTTAGGCAATCCTAAGTTGTCTACTATACATGAACGCAAAGCCTCTGATATCCATCAGCGGTTTGCTATTTTACAAGGAACCCCTGGCGCTATTTTTATCAGTATTCATCAAAATTATTTTAGCGAAAGCAGATACAGTGGCGCACAAGTTTTTTATTCCAAAAATGATACACAAAGTAAGACTCTTGCAGAATCCATTCGAGCAAGCATTGTAAATTCTGTTCAACCGGACAATGATCGTCAATTAAAGCCGGCTACCAGCAGTATTTATCTTCTTTGGCATGCGAAAAGTCCGGCAGTTTTAGTAGAATGCGGCTTTCTCTCCAATGATTCGGAGGCAAAACTTTTAAATAATTCGGAATATCAGGAAAAAATTGCACAGGCAATTTTTGAGGGCATTAACGCTTATTTAACGAGCCCTTCTGATCAGACTTCTTCTGGGGATTGAAGAAAATAATCATTTGTAGTAAACTAAAAGTAATTAAAAATTTGAGCATTTTGCTTTGTGAGGAATATTATGTCTGGAAAATCCAAAAGTATCTATGTTTGCAGCCAATGCGGATATGAATCCGCAAAATGGTATGGAAAATGTCCTGGCTGCGGCGAATGGAATACAATGAACGAAGAAATTAGAGAACCTGTTCGAAACGTATCCCAAAAATCTGCACTCTATTCTATGAAAGGCCGTCAGCATCCACAGCTTCTTTCTGAGATCAGCACCGATATAGAAACTCGATATCAGACTGGGGTAGAGGAGCTGGACCGTGTATTAGGAGGGGGGATTGTAAAAGGTTCTTTAATCCTAATCAGTGGAGAGCCTGGAATCGGGAAGAGTACGATTTTACTCCAGATCTGTGAGCATTTAGGGAAAGCTCTCCGAATTTTGTATGTATCCGGAGAAGAGTCCAGCCGACAGATTAAATTGCGGGCATCCAGACTCCAAGTGCATTCAGAAAATCTTTTGATTTTGACTGAAACGGACGTTCAACTAATTACAGAGCAGATTCGCGAAACGAAACCGGACCTTGTGATGATTGATTCCATTCAAACAATGAATCTCTCCGAATTAAATTCTGCTCCAGGCAGTATCACGCAAGTTCGTGAATGCACAAATTTATATATGAGAACAGCAAAAGAGCTGGAAATCCCCACTATATTGGTAGGACACGTTAACAAAGACGGTGCAATTGCAGGACCAAAGGTTTTGGAACACATTGTAGATGCGGTATTATATTTTGAGGGCGACCGTCAAATGAGCTATCGGATTCTACGAGCGGTAAAAAATCGTTATGGTTCGACTAATGAAATTGGCGTTTTTGATATGGGGGACCATGGACTAAAAGAGGTTCCTAATCCATCTATGGCGCTGCTTTCCGGTCGTCCAACCCATGTATCTGGAACTTGCGTAACGTGCGTTTTAGAGGGAAGCAGATCTATTTTAGCAGAGATACAAGGACTTGTTACAACAACTGGATTCGGAAATCCTAGACGAATGTCTACTGGGTTTGACTATAACCGTATGAATTTACTTTTAGCGGTATTAGAAAAGCGCGGGGGTTATTATTTTTCTAATTTGGATGCTTATTTAAATGTGGTTGGTGGTCTGCGGTTAGAAGAACCAGCCTGTGATCTTGCGGTTGCAATTGCCCTGATTTCCAGTTTAAAAGATTTGCCGGTTCCGGAAGATACCGTCGTATTTGGAGAAATCGGTCTTGCAGGAGAAATTCGATCGGTCCTGCATGCAGATCAGCGAGTCAGCGAATGTGCAAGGATGGGATTTAAACGTTGTATTCTTCCGGCAAACTGTTTAAAGAACCTAGAAGGGCGCTACAGCGGAATTGAACTTATCGGCGTGAAAAATATTCGCCAGGCGATTGGGGCTCTTGGGGGTTAATACAGTCTCCGTTTTCATAGTCAGAGCGTTTCATCACATAAACACAGTGAACACAACCGTTTGGCTGATACGGACATTCTATCTGGCAATATCCATCTTTTTGATAAGTGCAGTCTACATCACAATGGACGAGCATGGAAAATTCACCTCATTTTTTATATTTGAATTTTATAAAAGTATGAGGATTTTGGAGATAGGATATACATAGAAAAGATAAAAATTGTGTCCGACAGCGTCGGGAGTTGCTTTATATAGCTTTATATAATTTATAATCTAATTATACAAAATGAATATTTTGTATAATTAAGGAGGGGAAAAATGGATCAGCCAGCTTTTGATTATTCTGATGCACCGGATATCTTAAAACGCTTTTTAATTTATTTGGAAGCGATCAAAGGAAAATCTCCTAAAACCGTACAGGAATATTATTTCGATCTTCGTACTTTTTTTAGGTATTTAAAATCCAGCCGTGGACTGGTTCCATCAGAAACTCCATTTGAAAAAATTTCAATTTCTGATATTGATCTTGAACTTCTAAAAACTGTTGATTTAACAGAAATTTATGAGTATTTTCATTATCTACAGACCACGCGGCATAACCATGCCGCAGCACGTTCTCGTAAAGTTAGCAGTTTGCACACCTTTTTTGAATATCTGACTAATAAAACCAACCAACTCAAAATCAATCCTGTTCAAGAATTAGAAACACCCAAAACACCAAAAAGACTTCCTAAATATTTGTCATTCGAACAAAGTATCGAACTACTGTCAGCAGTAAAAGGCCCTTATAAGGAACGCGATTATTGTATTTTAACTTTATTTTTAAATTGTGGAATGCGGCTTTCTGAATTGGTTGGGCTAAACCTTACGGATGTCCGGCATAACAGCGGGACTTTAAGGATTATTGGTAAAGGTAATAAAGAGAGAATTGTCTACCTAAATGAGGCCTGCCAGGAGGCCATCAATCGTTATATTGCGGTTCGTCCCAAAGATCATCTGATTGATCGAAACGCACTTTTTATCAGTAAACAGCACAAACGAATTAGTCCTAAAACGGTACAAGCTTTAGTCAAAAAATATTTGGCGGATATTGATCTGGGTGGGCCTGGATACAGTGTACATAAGCTTCGCCATACAGCAGCGACTCTTATGTACCAAAAAGGGCATGTGGATATTCGAGTTTTAAAAGATATTTTAGGCCATGAAAATCTCGGAACTACAGAAATTTATACACATTTGTCCGATCAACAAATGGAACAGGCTGCAGAGTCAAACCCTTTAGCACATATTAAACCCAAATCAGATAAATAATTAGAATATAATACAAAAAAATCAGAGACGGATTTTCCGTCTCTGATTTTTTTAGCCTCTCTTCCCCGTTTTCCTGCGATCTTTATCCAAGCTTTGCACGAGGATGACAATGATTATAAACTTCTTTAAAATGATCGTTTAAAAGACGAACATAAACCTGTGTGGAAGAAATATCAGCATGACCAAGCATCTGCTGAATATCTTTCAATTCCGCACCATTTTCGAGTAAATGAAGTGCAAAAGAATGACGGAGCGTATATGGTGTAATCTCCTTTGTAATTCCGGCAGTTTCCGCATACCCTTTTACGATTTTCCAAAATCCCTGGCGTGTTAAACGATGCCCATTTAGATTCGTAAAAAGTGCCTGTCCGCCATCTGGAGAAATAATCATTCTACGGACACGAAAAATATAATCCGAAATGGCTGTAACTGCTTGCGCATAAACGGGAATGACACGCTCACTTTTCCCACTATGGCAACAGAGAACACCTGTATGCAAATTAATATCTTCCACATTTAAGTCTACCAATTCTGAAGCACGGATCCCTGTGGCATAAAGCAGCTCCAACATCGCTTTATCGCGGCAGCCCTTTAGTTCCTTTGCATTCGGCTGCGACAAAAGCAATTCAATTTCCTCACCGCTTAAAATCTGGGGAAGCTTTTTTTCCGGTTTGTCGAGTTTAATCCCTTTCGCCGGATTTTCACTTACACTTCCATTGATCATCAGGAATTGGTAAAAGCAACGTGCAGAAGCAATATGACGAGTAATAGTAGCATTCGATTTTTTCGCATCTTTTAAGTATTTTACATACTTGTCTACTGTAGCGGAATCAGCATCAGTGGGAAGTGTTTTCTGCTTTTTTAAAAACTCCAAATAATTTTGTAAATCTCGTAGATAAGAATCCAAAGTGTTATTGGAGACTTTTTTTACTTTTACCAAGTAATTTTTAAATTCCGCACAGTAATCCTTCATCCTTTTCACTCTCCTTTCTCTCTAAAAATCACAAATTCAAATTTAGTCATGCAAAAATAAATTTTCCGGAAAATCCAATGGATAATACCGTATCAAGTGCAGCGCCGATAATCGATAGTAACAACACAATTCCAAATTGCTGAAAGTATGTCAGAAGTTCCGGTGGTGCTTCTTTTCCAAATAGTCCAGCAGAAGAAATCCTTTTAGAAAAGCTCCAAGAAAAATTAGAGGCAAAAAGGACAGACAAACAACTGAAAAAAGCACCCGGCAACAAAATAAGGCCATAAAATAAAAATCCCTGCATTCCGCGCATCAAATACAAATATCCGCCTGTAATTCCAATTCCAATTCCTCTAAAAAAGGGAACCATCGGAATAAAAAAAGCTCCCCAAACGGAAAGTCCGCATAAAAAGCAGGCAAATACAAATACAAATGAAGCAGAAATAGATGATGCAAATTTTTGCCCAGCAGTTTCTGTTGTTAAAGAAGAATAATTGCTAGCAAAAAGCTGTTCCACCTTTTGTAGATGAGAAACATCTAATTTGACTGACAACAACGCTCCACAGATGACTCCCGCAAGTAAAATAACGGCCCAAAGAGCTAAACGATGATACTTATGAAGTGCCTCTGAAATCACGCTGAGATTAATCCGATTTTTATTATAAGAAATAACGGCTTTCATGCACATACATCCTTTCTGCTTTGTTTGTCCAGAAAAGATATATGAATCATTGCTCCGAAATATGTTATCTAAAAACTAGTGGGGATTTTTTACCAAAACAGTACTTGATGAGAACTTCAATCCCTTGTATTTACTTACTATATACCATTTTAAAGCGTTTTTCAACACCTTTTCATACATTTCCTTAATTTTTATGCATTTCCCATTGATTTATGTAATAATAATTATGTAACCTATTTTTGAATTATGTAACCTTGATTATGAAATCTTAAAATGTATAAAATTGCATAAAAATACACGTGCTGCGTATCTGGCACAGCACGTGTATTTTTAGTACTATATCTTGTTAAAAAATGGATTTTATGATTCCGAATGAAAATCTGCCATTGCAGCCTGAATCATGATTGCACATTCCAAACGTTTTTTCTCGAGATCACAAGAAATTTTATGTGCTTTCAAAATATCATGCTCGTATTGATTGTTGTTTGCATTGCATCCACCGCTGCAATAAAATTTTGCCCAACATTTCATGCATTCTGGTTTTGCGTATACATTTGCTGCAGCAAATCGATCCTTCATTGCGTGATCATAGGTTCCATCCAAAACACTTCCCATTTTCCATTTGTCGTCTCCTACAAATTGATGACAAGGGAAAATATCGCCTTCTGGGGTAACAGCTACATATTCGTTCCCGCAGCTACATCCACGCAGACGTTTAATTGCACAGGGACCCTGATTCAAATCAATCATAAAATGGAAGAAATTAAACCCTCTTCCCTCTTTTCTGCGTTTGATGATCTCCTGAGACAACCGATCATATTCTTCAAACACTCTTGGAAGATCTTCTTCTTTAATCGAGTAATCCAGTTTTGGGTCTGATACAACAGGCTCTACTGAAATCTGATCAAATCCTAAATCTACTAAATGTAAAATGTCTTTTGTAAAATCTAAATTATATTTTGTAAAAGTACCGCGGGCATAATAGTCTTTGTCTCCACGGGAGGCAACCAACTTTTGAAATTTCGGCACAATTGCATCATACGATCCGCTTTTTCCATCAGCGCGAACACGCAGACGATCATTTACTTCTTTTCGTCCATCGATCGAAAGGACGCAGTTTGACATTTCACGATTAATAAAATCAATTTTATCATCATCAAGCAAAATCCCGTTTGTTGTAATTGTGAAACGGAAATTTTTGTGATGCTCTTTTTCTAAAGACCGAGCATAACGAACCGTCTCTTTTACAACATCAAAGTTCATAAGAGGCTCTCCGCCAAAGAAATCCAGCTCGAGGTTATAGCGATCTCCTGAATTTGCAATTAAAAAATCAATGGATTTTTTCGCAACATTCAGCGGCATCAGCATACGCCCACGACCAAAATCACCTTTCGCCGCAAAGCAGTATTCACAGCGCAAATTGCAGTCATGTGCCACATTTAGACACATTGACTTAATGGGCGCTCCCCGCATCATCCCCGCAAACTGCGCATAATCGTCGGAAGAAAAAAGTTGTCCCATTTTCTGCAGTTCTAAAAGTTCCTGATGGGCTTCCTCTAAAACGTCCTTCCCGAATTTCGGCTGCAAAACAGCAATGGCTTCCTGCGGAAGCTTGTCCGGTACCTGATCATCACAATAATCAAGCAAGGCAAAAGGTGCTTCATCAAAAAGATGAACTGCACCTGAATTGGTGTCCAGAACAATTTTATAGCCATTTAAAGCATACTTATGGATCATAAAACGATACTCCATTATTACAAAAATTAAGGGACAGAAATCTGTCCCTTTGAAATGCTTTGTTTAAAATAGCGGTTAATTACCGGTTTTTGTTCTCACATTTCTGGTTTGCTACCGTGCAGGAAACCTTGCAGGCAGACTGGCAGGAAGCCTGGCACTCGCCGCATCCGCCTTTAACAGCACTTTCTTTTAAATTAGCCTGATTTAAAGTTTTAATCTGTTTCATATGTTATACCCAACCTTTCGACTTATTTTTTTTAATTGTACCATAATTTCAGGCTAAAAGAAAGTCCCTATTTGATTTTTGTAGGTTTTCCAGCCATTACAAAGCCACCCAAAGCTCCCGCCAAGCTCATAATAATCAGGCGCATAAGAACAGCTGTTGCACTTTCAATCTGGCTATGAAGCATTCCCGCTAACAAACAGATTAAAAACAGCACCACTCCGCAGATAGCACCTAAAATCAGTCCGCGCTTTTTCCCAACTTTCGCAGCAACTAGCCCTGCTAAAAAGGCACTGACTCCGGAAACCCCCAAGATGATCATTTGAAGATAGTCTTGCGGAATCTGCCCTATGCTGGTAATTGCCCAAGCACAAATCAGCAATAGCACAGCACAGAAAATTGTTCCGAATATCGTACCAAACAGAACTGCACGAAAAATGTTCAAAGCCGGTGAAGTCGATGAAAAAGCTACTACTCTCTTTTTATGTGACATAAAAAAGCGCCTCCCGCTCGATCTGTTACAATCGTATGCGGAAAGCGTACGGGCTATTCATAATTATTTATCAGATTTTTTACTGGCTTTTTTATCTGCTTTATCGTCTTTCTTTTCAGGCTCATTGCGAATTGTGTCTACACTGCCGATTGACCAACGCTTTACACGCATTTTTACACGGTCTGTGCCAGTTTCAATGATCAGAGAATCATCATCATCTTTTACTCCGACTACTCTGCCCACAATGCCGCCGATCGTTGTAACATCATCACCGATCTCCGCACTTTTGCGCATCTGATCTTCTTGCTTTTTCTTCTTGTTTTGTGGACGGATCAGGAAGAAATAGAAACCGAAAATAATTAGGCCATAAAATACCCATATCCACCAAGTATTATCCATGCTGTTTTACACCTCCAAAAATATAGGAACACAATGAAATTATTATAACAAGGATTGCTGCTTGTTGCAAGATATTTTTAAATTCGAATGCTGATAGAGGGCAAAACTTTTGAATAAAATTGTTCAAATTCATTTTTATCCAACGCATCACGAATTTTTTCCATCAGTGTATTATAGAAATAGAGATTATGAAGAACCATAAGACGCATTCCCAACATTTCGCCGGCCTTCATCAGATGGTGCACATAAGCTCTCGTAAAGTGACGACAGGTAGGGCACTCACAGCCTTCTTCTATCGGCAGCGTGTCCAGATCATACTTTGCATTCATCAGGTTTCGAACGCCTTGCATTGTAAACGCATGTCCATGCCTTGCGTTTCTGGTAGGCATAACACAGTCAAAAATATCAACACCGCGCCGAACAGATTCTAGAATATTAGCCGGTGTACCCACACCCATCAGATAACGTGGACGATCTTTCGGCATATAGGGTTCTACCGTTTCAATAATATCATACATAACATCGGCACTTTCTCCGACAGCCAATCCACCGATTGCATACCCCGGCAGATCGAGTTCCCGAATTGTCTTCATATGCTCAATTCTCAAGTCTTTGTAGGTCGCTCCCTGATTGATTCCCCAAAGCATCTGCTGTGGATTGATCGTATCCGGAAGAGAATTAAGCCGCTCCATTTCCGCTTTGCAGCGAATCAGCCAGCGAGTTGTACGTTCTGTCGATCTTTTGGCATAATCATATTCTGCCGGATTTTTCATACATTCATCAAATGCCATCGCAATCGTACTTCCGAGATGGGATTGAATCTGCATGCTTTCTTCGGGTCCCATAAAAATTTTATGTCCATCAATGTGGGACGCAAATGTTACGCCTTCCTCTTGAATATTGCGGAGCTTTGCTAAAGAAAAGACCTGAAAACCACCGCTGTCTGTTAAAATTGGACCATCCCACTGAGTAAATTTATGGAGTCCGCCGAGTTTTTTAACTTTATCATCTCCTGGGCGCAAATGCAGATGATAAGTATTGCAAAGCTGTACTTGACAATGAAGTTCCTTTAAATCGAGTGCAGAAACGCCTCCTTTAATCGCACCGTCTGTTGCAACATTCATAAAAGCAGGTGTCTGTACAGTTCCATGCGCAGTAGTAAGTTGTCCACGCCGTGCGGCACCTTCCTGGTTTAAAAGCTGATACATATCGTTTTCCTTTTTTGTTTTTTAGTGAATAAACATCGCGTCTCCAAAAGAGAAGAAACGATATTTTTCCTCTACCGCTACTTTGTATGCATTCATGATGTGGTCATACCCCGCTAAAGCGGAAACGAGCATAATCAATGTGCTTTCCGGCAGATGGAAATTCGTAATCAGTCCATCCAGGGCTTTAAATTGATAGCCTGGATAAATGAAAATATCAGTCCAGCCTTCGCTTGGCTTAATACATCCCTCTTTTGTCGCAACTGATTCCAAAGTGCGACAGCTGGTAGTTCCAACTGCAATTACACGCCCGCCATTTTTCTTTGTCTCATTGATTGCATCAGCAGTTTCTTTAGGAAGCTCATAATGTTCAGAGTGCATCTGATGGTCTGTGATATGTTCTGCTGTAACCGGACGAAAAGTTCCTAATCCAACATGCAGCGTAACAAATTCCACCTTAACTCCCATATCACGGACCTTCTGCAAAAGTTCCTTTGTAAAATGGAGTCCAGCTGTAGGCGCCGCCGCAGAACCAACTTCTCTGGAATAAACAGTCTGATAGCGCTCCTTATTTTCCAATTTCTTTTTGATATAAGGTGGAAGAGGCATTTGTCCAATCTGATCTAGGATACTAAAGAAACTTCCATCGTAGCTGAATTTCACAAGACGATTGCCGTCTTCAATGATTTCGAGGACTTCTGCCTTTAAAAGGTTGTCCCCGAATGTAAATTTCGAGCCTGGCTTTGCTCGTTTGCCAGGACCGCAGAGGACCTCCCAAACATCATTTCCACGATTGCGCAAAAGAAGAAACTCCACCCTTGCACCGGTACCTTCTTTAATTCCATAAATTCTTGCTGGAAGGACTCTGGAATCATTTAGTACCAAACAGTCTCCGGGACGAAGGAAGTTAACAATATCATGAAAATGCGCATGTTCAATCTTTCCCGTCTCTTTATCAAGCACCATTAATCTGGACGCATCCCGAGGTTCAATCGGCGTTTGTGCAATCAATTCCTTGGGCAAATCATAAGCAAAATCCTTTGTTTTTAAGTCTTTTAAATCAAGTGGCATATTTATTTAATCTCCTTACCGACAACTCCCAAAATTTCTTTTTAAAATTTGTGAAATGTCATAATCTTTTATCATTATAAATAAATTGACAATCAATATCAAGCCATGGTAAAATAAATACTTGATAGAGGCGCAAACTGCATGAGTATGAAAGAGTAGGACTGCCGAATTTCCGAAGAGGCTTTCAAAAAGGGTCGTTTGCCGAAGAAAATTGTTTGCGGCAAAACAAGCTTTCTGGTTGTGTCGTTTGCGAAAGCAACTCAACTGTCATCATTACGATGGAGTGCTATCGGATTCGGAAAGATATCTCGAATTCGTTCAGTATCAGAGACTAAAAATGATGACCGGCTTTGTCCGGCTTTTTTTATTTTGTTTTGCTAATAAAAAAGGAATAAAAAAGAATTCTCTATCATTAAAATTTAGGAGGTTTCGGTCCATTATGAAACAGTACAAAGTAGGTATCATAGGCGCTACCGGGATGGTTGGGCAGCGTTTTGCAACGCTTTTGGAAAACCACCCATGGTTCCACGTAACTGCTCTTGCAGCAAGTGCCCGCTCCGCAGGGAAGACCTACGAAGAAGCCGTTGCAGGCCGTTGGCTTCTCTCTTCCCCGATGCCGGAAAGCATGAAAAAAATGATTGTGTTTGACGCAGAAAAAGATGTTGATAAAGTAACGGCTCTTGTGGATTTTGTTTTCTGCGCTGTAAATATGAAAAAAGAAGATACAAAAGTACTCGAGGAACTCTATGCAAAACACGAATGCCCTGTTATGAGCAACAACAGTGCAAATCGCCATACTCCTGATGTTCCAATGATTATTCCGGAAATCAATTCTGATCATGCACAGGTAATTGACGCCCAGCGCAAGCGTCTTGGAACAAAGCGTGGATTCATCAGTGTAAAATCGAACTGCTCTCTGCAAAGCTATGTCCCTGCAATTCATCCGTTGATGGATTTAAATGTTACTAAGGTCCTGGCCTGCACTTATCAGGCAATTTCCGGCGCCGGAAAAACGTTTAAGACTTTCCCGGAAATTATTGATAATGTGATTCCATACATTGGTGGTGAGGAAGAAAAGAGCGAACAGGAGCCTCTGAAGATCTGGGGTCATGTGGAAAACGGAAAAATTGTAGAAGCAACTTCTCCCAGCGTTACCAGTCAGTGTCTGCGTGTTCCGGTATCAGATGGTCATATGGCAGCTGTCTTTGCCAGCTTTGAGAAAAAGGCTTCTCTAGAAGAGATCATTGAGCGTTGGGAAAGCTATAAAGGAGCTCCACAGGAGCTAAATCTGCCAAGTGCTCCAAAGCAGTTCCTTCACTATTTCCGTGAACCAGATCGTCCTCAGCCTCGTCTGGAGCGTAATCTGGAAAATGGTATGGCTGTTTCTATCGGACGTCTTCGTCCGGATACACAATATACCATTAAATTCGTATGCTTCAGCCATAATACGCTTCGCGGAGCAGCCGGAGGCGCAGTTTTAATGGCAGAACTTTTGGCCGCAAAAGGTTATCTCGACTAAGCGTTCGGAGAAATTTCGAATGCCAATTTATTGGAGGAATTAATTAGATTATGAAGCAGCCTTTGTTTACCGGGTCTGCTGTCGCCCTTGTTACCCCTTTTCATGAAGATGGTTCTGTAAATTATGGGCAGCTTGAGCAGCTTTTGGACTTTCACCTGCGAAATCATACAGATGCAATTGTTACTTGTGCGACCAGCGGTGAATCTCCAACATTGACTCCTGAAGAATATTCAAAGATTATTGATCTGACCGTTCGCAAAGTTGGGGGTAAAATCCCAGTAATTGCCGGAGCGGGCAGCAATTCTACGGAAAAGACATTAGAGCTTTGCAAAACAGCGGAAGCTCTTGGCGTAGATGGACTTCTTCTAGTTACTCCGTTTTACAACAAGACTTCACAAAAAGGTTTAATTGCACATTATACTTTTTTGGCCCAACGAGTCCAAATCCCAATTATTATTTATAATGTCCCATCTCGTACAGGGTTAAACGTTTTACCGTCCACCTATAAAGCACTCAGCTATTTGCCGATGATTAATGGTGTAAAAGAAGCAAACGGAAATATTTCTGCTGTTTCTGAAACCATTGCACTTTGTCAAGATGAATTAAATATATATTCCGGCAATGACGACCAAACTCTGCCGATGATGGCTCTTGGTGCCAAAGGTGTTATTTCAGTCTTTGCAAATTGCATGCCGCAAGAGATGCATGATTTGTGTGCAGTAATGTTGTTGGGAGATCTAAAAAAAGCGAATGAACTTCAAGTAAAATATTTGGAACTTATGAATGCACTTTTTACAGATGTAAATCCAATTCCTGTAAAAGAAGCCCTAAAAATGATGGGCATAAATTGCGGTCCTTGTCGGCTACCACTGACAGAAATGGATGAATCCAAAAAAGAACTTTTAAAAAATGCTTTAAAAAATCTTTCTCTTCTCTGAAAAATTCATGAAACAGGATGTGTAAAAAAATCATGGAAACGAAAATTCTGATCAGTGGATGTAATGGTCACATGGGAAAAGTAGTTGCTCAGGAGTTGGAAAATCGAAAAAATGCTCAAGTGGTCGCAGGGATTGATTTAACTTCTGCCCCCTGCAAATTCCCAGTTTATTCGAATCCAATTAACGTAGCGGAAAAAGTGGATGTTATCATTGACTTTTCTAATCCTGCAGCACTCTCTTCCCTACTAACCTATGCAAAAGCCCAAAAGATTCCGGTCGTTTTCTGTACAACCGGATACAGTGAGGAACAGGAAAAAGAAATCAAAAAAGCTTCTGAGGAAATTCCTATTTTTCGGTCTGGAAACATGTCGATTGGAATTAATCTGCTGATTGAGCTCGCAAAAAAAGCTGCAAAAATTCTCGGGACTGATTTTGATGTTGAAATCATCGAAAAACATCACAACCAAAAATTAGATGCTCCCAGCGGAACAGCATTAATGATTGCTGATGGTATTTCTTCTGTTCGGGATGAGACTCATTATGTTTTTGATCGCCACTCTCAGAGAAAAAAACGTGAAAAAAGTGAGATCGGAATTTCATCCATTCGTGGCGGAACTATCATTGGAGAACATGAAGTAATGTTTGCCGGTCATCACGAAGTGATTACATTAACCCACTCCGCTCAATCGAGAGAGATTTTTGCAATCGGTGCAATTAACGCTGCTTGCTTCCTTGCGGGAAAACCAGCTGGATTTTATCAGATGTCTGATCTTTTAAAAGAAGGAGGGCAATTTTAATGCGTGAAAACGAATCGATCTCTACTACTAGCGAGATTACTCTTGTGACTTTGCTTAACTGTCCAGTTGACCCTGATTTTATTGCGAAGGTTTTTGAAAAGATCGCAGATTTAGGCGTAAATGTAGATATGATTTCTTTTTCGCCGAATCAAGGGGGATCTACTGCAATTTCCTTTACCATCATGGATGAAGATCTCGGAAAAATTTTAAAATTCACTTCTGCTTTACGAGAGAAAGCACAAATTAAGCCTATTATCAGCAGCAATAACTGCAAGATCAATATTTACGACGAAAATATGGTGAATACTCCGGGCATGGCCGCAAAAATCTTTGCAGCATTTTCTTCGATTAATACCGATTTTCGAATCGTTACAACTTCCGACGTAGATATTTCGGTTCTTGTAACAGAGGCAGATTATAATGATACACTGAAAGCAATTCAAAGTGCTGTTCAAAAAAATTAAAACTTATGTTATAAGCAAAAACAGCTTTTCATTTTTAATGAAAAGCTGTTTTTTATTTTATTCTTCCTGTTCCTGCGAATGGTCAGCTAAACGTGCTTTTAAATACTCGATTCGATGATCATGGGTACGAATTGCATTCAACATTCTCTCAAGGGTATCCGGTTCCTCTGTATTTTGAAAGCGCTCATAAGATTCTTTAATTCGTTCTCTGCGCTTTTGGAATTCTTCCAATTCAATTTTCAGGGGAACTTTTTGTGCTAAAGCATCCCCATAGACTGCGATCATAGTTTGTTTTGCTTCTGCAAAAGAAACAGTATCATTTTCAGTCAGTGCCATACTCTCGATTGCTTTCAGAAGCAGGCGTTCCGCAGGTTCCCCTGCATGAAGGCCCTGCATCACTTCATCACGCAGCTGATGAGCTCTGGCCAAATCACTTTCTCTTTGTTTATCATCCATCATAAAAATCCTTTCTCAAAGAATTTAAGATTTCTTCAATTGTTTTACGATCTCTGGATCAGGAGTACAGTAAATCGTCTTCTGCTCTCTGTAAATGACCATACCAGGCCTTGCACCCTGCGGTTTACTGACATAGCGTACGAGCGTATAATCCACGGGAACTTGAGCAGAATCTTTCGCATGACTGTAAAAAGCTGCCAAAGAAGCACATTCCAAAATTGCTGTTTCGGAAGGGGCTTCCCCAGAAGTCTCTAAAATCACATGAGAGCCTGGAACTTTCTGTGTATGAAACCATAAATCATTTTTATGGGCTTTTTTTAAAGTAAGCAAATCATTTTGATGGTTATTTCGCCCCACCAAAACAGAATGTCCATCGCTGGTCATGAATTTCCACGGACTTGATTCTTTCGGTTGCTTTTGTTTTGTCCCTTTTGGAATTCTGATGTATCCCTGTTCCATCAACTCCACGCGAATCTCATTAAGATCCCGTTCCAATTCTGCTCGTAATAGCTCATCAAAAACGGTATCAAGATAACGAAGTTCTTTTTCTGCTTCATGAATCTGTACAGTCAATATCTGTTCTGCCGTATGTGCTTTTCGATATTCTTTATAATATTTTTGCGCATTTTGATTAGCGGTTAAAGCTGGATCCAGAGAGATCGTTTTAATCGGCATTGCTTCTTCATAAAAGTTTTCAAGCTCAACGGAAGAAGCTCCCTTTTCAATCCGATACAAATTTGCGCTCAACAAATCTCCGCAAAGTCTCAGTTCATCGCGTTTGGCACATTGTTCCAGTTCTCCCTGCTGTGTATTGATCTTTCTGCTTAACCGATCTGAGGAAGTGGAGAGAATATGAAGCAAGCCGCGACTTTTTATCCGCATTCGCTCTACGCGATCTCTTTCCCCATAAAAATCATCCAACAATACAGAAAAATTTTCTTTTTGATCGAGTACCGCTTGTGTTCCATATTGATGAATTGGCAGAAAGGAAAAGTCAAATGGTTTTTCATTGTTGGATATCATATATGGAATTCCAGAGCAATGGAGTACAGTTTCTTTTAGTTGTCCCAAAAAGAAAATTGTACGTTCTTTCATCTCGCCAGAAAGAGTGTGATTAAAAAGTTCCTGTCCCCCGCCGATTTGGAATTGCAACTCTCTGCATACGATTGGAGAAAGCCCTTGTATACTTTTCAAAAGGGCTTTTGAAAGTTCCATATCGGCGGGTAGTGATTCAACTTTTTGAATGATTTCTTCTGGCGAAAAATCCAAAAGACAAAGCTTTGCCTGCTGCGGTGGCAGCTGATAAGTAATTCCCGGCAATATTAAACGTTCAGAACTCATCTCTGCGTTTACCCGCTTTAAAGCGTCGATTACTTTTCCATTCTTATCAATTAAAATCAAGTTGCTGTAACGGCCCATAATTTCCGCAGCAAGCGTTAAACGGACAGGGTCTCCCAATTCATCAATCGCATCAAAATCGAGCAGCAGAACGCGTTCTAGCCCCGGCTGACGGATTCCAACTAGTTTGGCTCCAACAAGTCTCTTTCGCAGGAGCATACAAAGCATCGGCGGAACCTTTGGGTTTTCTGGAATGGAAGAGATGAAATGAATTCTTGCACTGTTTGCTCTGGTAGAAAGCAGCAATTTCCAGATTCCTTCTCTGGAGCGTAGTATCAAGACAATTTCATTCCGATTGGGCTGATAAAGTTTATCGACTCTTGCTCCCAATGCCGTTTCTTCAATTTCATGTTTTAAATGATGTAAAAATGCGCCATCTAAGGCCATGCGTTAAACTCCCCCTTAAAGATAAAAAGCCGGGCTTTTCATAACGACCGATTTTATCCAACAAACTTCTGGAAAACGGGTCTCTAATTTTCTGCGGAGTGGTTCGATGACAACGTCTTCTGTAAAGAAATGCCCGGCATCCACCAACGTATAATGATAAGAATCAGCTTCTACCAGAAAATTGTGCTTACTTTCTCCCGTTACAAAAGCATCGCATCCCATTTGCATAGCAGTTTCGAGTAGATCGATTCCACCGCCGCTGCAAAGGCCGACTGTACGTATTGGTTTATCTCCTTTTGTATAGCGAAGGCCATCGGCATGTAATGATTCTTTTACAAATTTTGCGAACTCAAACGGATCCATTGGCGTCTTTAAATCCCCCATCAATGCTTCTCGCAATCCAGACGCATATTCTTTTAAAGTTCTGACGTTCGTCAATTCCAGACGATCAGCAAGACAATCATTGACTCCCCCATGCGCCATATCCAGGTTGGTATGCGCACAAATAGCAGCAATTCCGTTACGAACCAATTCGTAAGGAGCCGTCCCTGGAATTAATTTTTTAAGAGGCGTAAAAATAACAGGATGATGACTTATGATCAGTTGGGCACCTTTTTGCTTTGCTTCTTCTATTACATCCGGAGTAATATCCAAAGCCAAAATTGCAGTAGAGACTTCTTCGGAACCATTCCCGACAAGAAGCCCTGGATTATCAAAATCCATTGCCCGACTAAAAGGGGCAAAGCTATCAATATATTGATAAACGTCAAGTGCTTTCGTCATCATAATCCTCTCCTTTTAAAGATTTTCCAACTTTTGAATCGCCAAAATTTCGGCAGCATATCTTTCTTCGTCTGCTTTCTTATGAGAGATCATTGCTCCCTTGCGGCGCTTCTCCAAATCTTCCAGTTCCTTTTGATAGTACGCTTTTCCGGCTTCGGAATCCGCGCGAATTTGCCCAATATATAAATCTCCTGGGTGACGGCTGATTTTGTCCGGCGCATAGGAAACCAGCATAACAGAATAAATTTTTTTATCATCAATAACAGCTTTTTCTTGCTGCGTAAAAAATCCATTTTCGAATAAGAACGCTCTAAGTTCGAAAGCTTTTGACATTGGCTGTAAGATCCAATGTTTTTGAGGGCTTTTAACCCATGATTTCTGTGATAAGATTTTCATAATCAGCTCGCCGCCCATGCCGGCTATCACAAAATCATCTGCCTCATCTTCCCCAATTTTTAAAATTCCATCAGAGATTCTGGTTTCCACAAGATCAGAAACATGATATCGTAAAAGATTCTCCCGAGCATTTTGAAGGGGGCCTGAACGAATATCTGAAGCAATCGCATAAAGAATTTTTCCCTGTTTTGCTAAAAAAATTGGCAGATAACCATGATCTGTTCCAACATCACATAGTCTAACCCCAGAACGAACAAAAGAGGCGCAAAGCTGCAAACGTTCTCCAAGCTTAGGAAAAGGATATCCCATTTGTATTTTCGCTCCTTATAATCAGATGCCGTCCGGCAAAACGATCTGTCGGACGGCGTTAGGCAATTATCTGAAAGATTTCATTTAGAAAGATGTTGGTTCAATTTTTCAATCAGTTCATCCGGATTGATGCCATGTACCATACAGGCTTCTTCAAGAGTTTCTCCTCTAGAAGCAGGGCATCCAAGACAATGCATCCCCATTTCTAAAAAATAAGGAGTTGTTGATGGATCTATATCAATAATATCTCCAATAATGGTATCTTTGGTAATCTTCATAAAAGATTCCTCCACACTTTTTCGATTTCTTTTTCTTTTATTATAATACTCCAAAATTTTTTTTGCAATACAAAATGGTGCCTCAGGTTTTGTCTGAGGCACCATTTAGATGATGGTTAGATTAAAGAATCAACTTAACCCTGCTGCTCCTTCATCTTTGCAAAGCACTCACTGCAATATACAGGACGGTCTTCACGCGGCTTAAAGGGCACTTTTGCTTCTTTACCGCAGTTTGCGCAAATTGCGGTATACATCTCACGTGCCGGTCTAGCGGCATTCTTGCGGGCATCACGGCAGGCCTTGCAACGCTGGGGCTCATTTACGAATCCCTTGGAAGCATAGAACTCCTGTTCACCGGCGGTGAAAACGAATTCAGCGCCACATTCCTTGCAGATGAGAGTCTTGTCTTCGTACATTTGATTTTACCTCGCTTTGGATGATAAGATTTTGCCCCTAGACGGGTTCACACCGTCGCCTTTGATTAACAACGCTCTAACTTAAGCTACTAGGGCATATTAAAAAAGAAAGCTATCACTAAAATGTTTGTCTAAGCTTAAGGCGGGCACGCTGCAGAGCATTATCAGCCGCTTTTGCAGTAATTTTTAACTGCACTGCAATTTCAGAATAGCTGTTCCCGTTAAGATATGACCTTAGCACTTTTTGTTCCATTTTAGATAAGTTTTTTTCAATTTTATGCTTGAGAAGTTCGAATCCTTCCATTGCCATAATTCGTGCTTCCGGATTTTCTTCTTCAGGAGAAAAAAGTTCTTCTTTCTCAAAAAGCGGCACCGAAACATTCAATAACCGATTTTTATCATTTGTTGCTTTGCGATAAGCAGACAAAATACGATTTTCGATACAAACCGCCGCATATGTTCGAAAAGAGGCTGTTCCTTCCGGTTGAAAACTACAAGCGGCAGAATAAAGTCCCATTAAACCTTCCTGACAAAGATCGTCCCCATCTAACATTGCACAACGATAAGGCAGAACCTTGATCCTCACCAAGGATAAATAGCGCTCTGCAAGTTCTGAAAACGCATCTGGATTTCCGGCTTTTATCAAAGCTGACAACTCAATATCAGGAAGCCCCTTTTCCGGCGTTTTCAAACTCGTTTTCACGCTTTTACACCTCATGAACATCCAATTGAAAAACTGTCATTATCATACAGCATTTTTTAAGTGAAGTCAACAAATATTTTTCTAGTTGTCCAAAAATTCTTTCCATATTGCAAAGGATTCATAAAATTTCACAAAATATGAGCTTTTTTTACCCTTTTCCAAAGGAAAAGTTGTATAATAAAGGTAGTTTATCCGGAGGAGGTAAAAAATGGTCACTCAGATATGTAGTATGGGAATTTACGGGTTTACTGCATTTCCTGTTTATGTAGAAGCAGACGTAAGCCGAGCACTTCCATCCTTTGAAATTGTTGGGCTTCCGGATGCAGCTGTACGGGAATCCAGAGACCGCGTCCGTTCTGCAGTTAAAAATTGTGGACTCTCCTTCCCTACCGGAAAAATCATTGTAAATTTAGCTCCGGCAAATCAAAAAAAGGAAGGCTCTATTTATGATCTGCCGATTTTTATATCCCTTCTCTGCGCTTCCGGACAATTAAAAGGGAATTTTCATGATACCGTATTTCTTGGAGAGCTCTCTCTTTCTGGGGAACTTCGTCCCATTAAAGGAGTTCTTCCTATGGCGATTGCTGCTTTCGAGGCAGGATTTAAAAAAATCATTGTACCAAAAACGAATGCAGCCGAAGCTGCCGTTGTGGAAGGCATGAAGGTTTATCCCGTTCAAGATGTGAAAGAACTTTTAAAATTTTTGCACAAAGAAATTAGAATTTTACCACAAAATCCAGAATCTCCAACTTTAAAATTGGAACAGGGATTACCTGATTTTGCGGATGTTCGTGGGCAGGAACAGGCAAAACGCGCTTTGGAAATTGCCGCTGCCGGTGGGCACAATATTCTTTTAATTGGCCCCCCCGGTTCCGGAAAAAGCATGCTGGCAAAATGTCTGCCTTCTATTTTACCTGATCTAAGCTTTGAAGAACAAATTGAAACGACAAAACTTTACTCTATTGCAGGCGAATTGCCAGAAGGTTCCTCTTTGATTCAAAGAAGACCTTTTAGGTCCCCTCACCATACCGTTTCTGCTGCAGGATTATCGGGAGGCGGACAGGTTCCCCATCCTGGAGAACTTTCACTTGCACACAATGGGGTCCTTTTTTTAGATGAACTCCCACAATTTAATCACACTGCTATTGAAGCGCTTCGCCAGCCTTTGGAAGATGGCACGGTTACGATTTCCCGCGTCAGCGGTAGTATTCGCTATCCCTGCTCTGTCATGTTGGTTGCTGCAATGAATCCGTGTCCGTGCGGATATTATGGCCATCCGACCAGAGAATGCATCTGCACTCCTCAAGCTGTTAGCCGCTATTTAAACCGTGTTAGTGGGCCGCTGCTCGATCGTCTCGATCTTCATATTGAGGTTCCACCGGTTGCTTATGAAGCTTTAGCTAGTAAGCAAAAAGCGGAACCGAGCAGTGCGATAAAGGAAAGAGTGCAGGAAGCTAGAGAAATTCAGAATCAAAGATTTTCCGGCACTAATATCCGGTCAAATGCAAAAATCACACCTGAATTTTTACAGCAAGCCTGTAGACTCACCCCACCGGCAGAAGTACTTTTAAAAAAAGCATTTCAAAAGTTAGGGCTCTCTGCAAGAGCATATAACCGTGTATTAAAAGTCTCAAGAACGATTGCAGATCTTGACAGACAGAAAGATATTTTACCACGTCATGTGGCAGAAGCAGTACAATACCGGTCGTTGGACCGCAAATACTGGAACAGACAAATATAAGTCAAAAGAGGACATCCTCCTATTTTTAGGAATATGTCCTCTTTTTTATGACCTTTTTTTCCAACGTTAATGGGACACCAGAAAAAAAACAAATTTCATCAGCAAATTGGTCTGCCTCTTCCAAATCATGCGTCACAAAAATAATAGTCTTTCCTTTTGAGCTGGAACGGATCAAATCCATACACTGCTTTTTAATGACTGCATCCATCGCATGAAAAGGTTCATCTAAAAGCAGCAATTCTCGATCTGCTGCTAATGCACGAGCCAGTGAAACACGCTGACACATTCCTCCTGAAAGAGAAGCAGGTAATTTTTCTTCTTCTCCTTCTAAGCCGACTCTTTTTAGCCAACTTTTCGCTTCCGTCTTTGTGTTTTTCCTTTTTCCCGGCAAAACAGCCGCAATATTATCTTGCGCCGAAAGCCATGGAAAAAGTCGGTCTTCTTGGAATGCGAAGCTTACTGAAAAGGGATTGTTAACCACACCGGTTTCAGTTGATTGCAGCCCACATAAAACACGCAGCAATGTTGTTTTTCCACAGCCTGAAGGGCCTGTCAAACATGTGATTTTACCTAAAGAAAAATCCATACTGAAATCTCGGATTACAACTTTTTCTCCGAAAGAAACATTTAAATGGTTAACTGATAATTTCATAAAATTCCCTGCAAATTAAATCTTTGAAGCATTTTTTTCATGATCCAAAGAATCAATTTTTCAAATATTACACTTAAAATTATAACAACAATAGTCCATGCAAATAAGTCAGTCGTTTCAAGATAAATTTTCGAAGCATAAATATTTCCGCCAATCGATCTTTTTGCATTTGCAAGGACTTCCGCGGCAACGCCTGCTTTCCAAGCAAGCCCCAATGCGGTTGTACAGGCCGCAGAAAAATATGGAAGTACTGAGGGAAGATAAAACAACAAAAGCTTTCTGCTTTTAGAAAAAGAAAAAACTTCTGTTTCCTCCTCTAAATCGCTATCTATTTTCTGAATTCCTTCTGAAAGATTGCTCCAAATAATTGGTAACACCATTAAAAAAGACGCCAATATCGGGACTTGACTTGCAGATAGCCAAACCAAAGCTAGGATAATAAAAGATGCAATCGGAGTTGCTTTAATGACGCTGAGGAGTGGATAAAACAAAAAATCAAGCATCGAAAATCGTGTCGTCAGATATGCAAGAACTGCGCCGCAGATAACACCTAACAAGAATCCCAAGCAGACACACCCTATTGAAGCTGTGATAGACTGCCAAAATATCGGCTGAATGATCAGCTCGATAATTCTTCTTCCCACCGAAATAGGCGATACTAAAAGGATTTCTTGTCCAATTAGTTGAGCCGCTACTTGCCACAGTAAAATCCAAAATAAAACTGCAAAAATTTTTTTAAAAAAGCGAAAATCAGTTTTCGATGTAATAGAAGTCATCTTGCGGAAGTGCTCCTCCTACCGATTTCGGATTAAAATCATATAAAACGTGTAAAAACGGCTGAATGCTGTCTTTCATTTTCTGCCCGTCAATATAAACAATATTACAGTTTGGAATTGCTTTTTCTGCAACTTGTGCAGGAATTGCAAGATAAGTTTCTGCCAATTTTGCAGCTTCGGTTGGAGAAGAATTTGCAAATTGTGTACTCGCTTCATATGATTTTAAGAAGTCGTGTATTACTTGTGGATTTTTCTCTGCAAATTCTTTGCGTACAACCAAGCATCCCATAGAAAGAATGCTTCCATCCGAAGTGGCTTTCCCCCACTCTGAAGTTAAATCCAATGAACGTTTTACACTGCTGTTTTTGGCAAGCACTTGTGTGACAAAAGGTTCCGGCAAAACTGCAATTGATACTTTTCCGGCAATGACTTTTGCTGCCAGTTCACTGTGTTCAGAAGAATAGGAAATTGTAACATCTTTTCCTGGTTCTAATCCATTTTTCTGAAGAATGTAATTTAACGCATATTCAGGAATCGCACCTTCTCCAGAAGCCTCAATCGACTTTCCTTTAAGATCCTGAATAGAAGAAACCGTTTCTCCATTTGTAACGAGCCAAAGTACCCCCAACGTATTAACTGCTGCCATCTGAATATTTCCAGAAGTCTTTTGATAAAGTGTTGCAGCCAGGTTTGTCGGAACAGCTGCAATATCTGCATTTCCTGAAGCCAATGCAGATACAATTTCATCGGGAGCAGTATCAACAGAAAATTCGTAAGAAGAATTTTCAGAGGCAGCCTGATCCATCATCTGAAGCATTCCAAATCCAGTTGGCCCTTTTAATGTTGCAACGTGTACCTTTGTCCCGCTTATTTTTGAAGAAGCTGAAGAAGGTATTTGAGAGTCTGCTTTAGTAGTACCACATCCGGCAGTAGAAATCAACATTAGAAACGCAGACGCCAAAGCCAAAATTCTTTTTTTACAGGTCATGTTAAATTCTCCTTGCAAATATCCACATTAATTCAGTTCTGAAGCTGGTGAAAATTCCAATAACTTTTCCGCTTCCAAAAAATAAATGGTCCTTCCAATTCGATGAATAATTTTATTTTCTTCCAATACATCAAGATAGCGATAAAGAGTAGCACGACTGATATTTAGCATCTCCGACAGTTCTGTCAGACTGCAGGGTAGCTGAACTGGAGAAGTACGACCTGCGCGAATATAAAGAGATAAAAGCCATGCACTTAATCTGCCCTCTCCTGTACGGCTAGAACAATCCGCAAGTCGTCCGGTTAAATGGGTGACGCGGTCAGATAAATAAACAATATAATTTTCAGCCGATTTCGGCTCAGCACAAAATAAACGCTGTAAACAGTCTCGTCGTATTTGCAACAAATGTCCAGCTTTATCGGCATACAAATCCGAGGGAGCCTCTTCTGTTCGAAAAGCTGATCCTACTCCGAATAAATCGCCGCTTTGAAATCTTTTTAAAAATAATTTGGTATTTCTTCCAATTCTGCGAAAAGCTTTCCATTCACCTGAAAGTACCAAAACAACGCCTTTAGGGTCATGAATCAATTCTCCACACCCATAGTGGAAGCATCTGCAAGCATCATCGTAAAAACAATTTTTTACAATTTTATCATCAACACGGTCAAAAAGAAACACCTTCGAAAAAAGTGATAAGTCTTTTTCTTCTTTTGAAATCGGTTCCATAAATCCTCCAACTTGCCTCATATAATACAAATTACACTTAAAGTATATCTAATTTCCATTATTTAGTCAAGTCTATCAAAAAAAGAGACGCTGCTAAAGCAACGCCTCCTTGAAGAAAAAGTCCTACTTATTTATCTTCGGAATCGTCTGTATCTTCGGTATCGCAGCAGCCGCAGTCACAGCTGTCATCAAGTTCAAATTCCAATGGCGTACCACAATTTGGACAATCAAGATGCCCGTCTGAAAGGATGTCCTCTGTCAGACAAACCGTTTCATTACAATTAGGGCAAGTGACTTCATAATAGGTGTCATCGTCCTCGTCATCACTGTCGTCATCTTCGTCATCTTCGTAGAAATCCTCTTCCAAAGAGCCAAGATCTTCATCAACAGCATCAAGTTGGTCTGCCATATCATTCATGTTATCTTCTGCTTCGGAAATAGACAACGCCATATCATCCAATAAATCAATGATCGCATTAATCACTTTGACTTCTTTTTTATCGGCATCCAATTCCAAACCTTCTGTCAAGCCACGAATATAAGCAACTCTTTCCGTATTTGTCATGATGTGCCTCCTTTTAAATAAATCATTTATTTTCTACCAAAAATAGTTTGGATTACGCGCGCTCCATATATTCACCCGTACGGGTATCAATGCGAATCATTTCGCCTTCATTAATAAACAAAGGAACTTTGATTTCTGCACCAGTTTCCAAAGTAGCTGGTTTTGTCGCATTGGTTGCGGTATCTCCCTTAAAGCCAGGATCTGTCTTTGTAATTTTAAGTTCTACAAAGTTCGGCGGTTCAATACCAAATACATTTCCTTTATAAGAAAGCACTTTGCATTCCATGTTTTCTTTTACGAACTTAAATCCATCACCAAGAACATCCTCATTAATCGGGATCTGCTCATAAGTTTCGGTGTCCATAAAATAATAAAGATTTCCATCTTTATAAAGATACTGCATCGGTTTACGCTCAATGTAAGCAGTCGGATACTTATCATTCGGGTTGAACGTTCTCTCTGTTACAGCACCAGTAATCACATTACGGATTTTAGTACGGACAAAAGCAGCGCCTTTTCCAGGCTTTACATGCTGAAATTCAATAATCGAAACGACCTGGCCGTCCATTTCGAACGTAACGCCGTTGCGAAAATCACCTGCAGAAATCATAGATATTCCTCCACTATTTTATTTACTCTTATCAGTTTATATTATTTTCGTGAAAAATTCAAGCTCTTTTTCCTCAAAAGCAGGTTAAATCAAATCTTTTAAAGCCTGCAGAGCCAAAAAATAGCTGGTCTTTCCAAATCCAGAGATTTGTCCTGCACAAACCGATGCAATCACACTCAAATGGCGAAATTCTTCACGTGCGTAGATGTTGCTCATGTGGGTTTCAATAAACGGAATTCTTACGCTGCTGATCGCATCGCGTAAAGCATAGCTATAATGAGTTAAAGCCCCAGCATTGATAATTACGCCATTATAAATGCCGCGTGCTGCATGGATCTGATCAATCAGATCTCCTTCATGGTTAGACTGATAGATATCCAAATCATAACCCATCTGCCCCGCAAGATCTTTTACCTGCTGATAAATACTTTCAGCAGTCTCTTCTCCATAAACGCCTTTTTCGCGGATGCCGATCATATTTAAGTTAGGCCCTAATAAAAATAAAATTTTCTTTTTATTAGCCATTTTCCTCACTCCTTACTGGAAATATACAAGCCATTTTTTCGAAGATACTCTCGAACCCGATTTTCCTTGCTGCGCCGATAAACAAACGAGCGTTTGCTTTCCGGAGTCTGCGGGGTCAAAAGGATTGACCGCAAGCCAGCAAGATTTGCACCAACGATATCGGTAAAGACCTGATCTCCAATTACAACGGTATTATGTCTGGAAGAATGTAAACGTCTCATAGCGGCAAAATAACTGAAAGGAAGAGGCTTACAGCCTAATGACAAAGAGTCCAGATAATATTTAGCTGCAAAGGGCGAAACTCGTCTTTTAAAATTATTGGATAGAATGATAATTTGAAAATTATTTTTGAGCATCTTTTGAACCCATTCAATTGTTCCCGGGTATGGTGTTTGCTTACCGGGCGCTGATAAAGTATTATCCACATCCAGGATAATTGATGAAACTCCCATTTTATGAAGGATCTCCGGAGTAATATCCGTCACTTTATCTGCTCCCAAAGTAGGCATTGAATATCTCGTATCTATCAAAGTGGATTCCTTTCTGTCCAGTAAATTTTCGATAAAAAAGCGGGCCTTTTAGGCCCGCTTTCTATTGGATACCTCTGAAACCTACAACGCATTCGGAATAAAATTACCGATACTTGCGTTTACGGGCTGCTTCGGACTTTTTCTTGCGCCGAACAGAAGGCTTCTCATAAGCCTCACGTTTCCGGACTTCTGCGATCACGCCAGATCTTGCGCATTGCTTTTTGAACCGTCTGAGGGCACTATCCAGAGACTCATTTTCTTTAATTCGGATCTCAGCCATTTATTTTCCCTCCCATCCGCTGACTAGGCAGGGGTATTTGTAATCATATTACATGAAAAATATTATACTGATTTTCAGTGGAAATGTCAAGCCTGTATCAGAAGTTTCTGCTGTTCTGTCGAAAAGCGAGCTTTTTGTAAAAACCTGCTTGACAACCTTATAATTAAGTGCTATTATAAAACTCGCGTCGCGGGGGAAAATCTTCACTTGATGACACTTCGCAGAAATAGGGGCATAGCTCAGCTGGTAGAGCAGTGGTCTCCAAAACCACGTGCCGAGGGTTCGAATCCTTCTGCCCCTGCCATTTGGCTCGGTAGTTCAGCTGGTTAGAACGCTAGCCTGTCACGCTAGAGGTCGACGGTTCGATCCCGTTCCGAGTCGCCATTTTGCTGCTATGGCTCAGTTGGCAGAGCACATCCTTGGTAAGGATGAGGTCATGCGTTCGAATCGCATTAGCAGCTCCAAAAAGATCCCAGAATTCATATGGATTCTGGGATCTTTTGATACTCTTTAAAATTTTAAAAGATTCAAAAATACTGAATTATAAAAGACAAGAGTGGCTTACCAAAATTTGATAAGTCACTCTTGTCTTTTTGCAAAAAATAGAATTGAATTGAAAGAAGGAATATTTCATAACGATCTCAATTTAAATTGAGATCACATGAGCAATCTTATAGAGTTCCATATTAAACTCGCGCTTTTTATTCAAAGCTTCTGTAATATCTAAATCAATGATTTTTCCATTTTGCATAACCACAACACGGTTACTGTTACCTTCATACAGTAGCTTTGCTGCACGATACCCCATTTCGCTTGCTACCAGACGATCCCGTAGAGTCGGAGAACCACCACGCTGCACATGCCCAAGAATCGTTACTCTCGTTTCAATTCCTGTTTCATTTTTAATTCGTTTTCCTAGCTCTTCTACCCCACCGACGCCTTCTGCAACAACAATAATAAAGTGGCGCTTTCCAGCTTTCTGCGTAAACTTCATGCGATCCACAATATCTCGCTGAAAATCAAAAGGAACTTCTGGAACCAAAATAGAAGTTGCGCCTACTGCAATGCCTGACTGCAAAGCAAGTTCTCCGCAGCGACGTCCCATAACCTCTACAACACTGCAGCGGTCATGAGACTCTGCTGTATCACGCAGTCTATCAACCATTTCAACAACCGTATTCATTGCCGTATCAAAACCAACCGTATATTCACTGGACGCAATATCATTATCAATTGTTCCCGGAATTCCAATGCAGGGAATTCCAGCTCCTGTTAAATCTCTTGCGCCACGAAAAGAACCATCACCGCCAATAACGACTACACCGCTAATGTCAAGCTTATGACACATATCAGCCGCCTTTTTTACACCTTCCGGCGTATTAAATTCTGGACTGCGTGCTGTATAAATTACCGTTCCACCACGGTGGATAATATCCGAAACACTCCGCAGATTCATTTCCACTGTATCACCGGATAAAAGTCCATTATATCCCCGTTTTATACCGATTACACGCATTCCCAAATAAAGTCCGGTACGCACGACTGCACGAACAGCTGCATTCATTCCAGGGGCGTCTCCGCCGCTTGTTAAAACTGCAATTGATTTCGCTCCCATTTGGTAGTCCTCCTATTTGCTTAATCGGTTTCTAACTTTACTTTAATTATAATATAAAGTTGTTAAAAATACAACAACTTGAGATATGGATTTTTGTCTCTTCTATATAGAAAAATGAATCACTGTTCCACAAAGGCAACATTTTCCTCTCCAAGCAATCTGCGCAATTCCCGAAGCAAAGGTTCATTGACGTCAACGGCCATAGATCGAGGTGCTCGGAAAAACTTTTTCTCGTTTTGGAACACTACATAAAGAGGGACAATACCATTAAAAATCGCCAGATCTTTTTTCGCCTGAATCCATTTTGGATCTTCTTCCCCCGCTACTTTAAGATAAAGTCCGGGTTTCGGATGATGCTTTGAAGAAGGATCATCCGAAATTTTGGTCGATTCTGCTAACTTTTCGACTTGGCTTGGATCCGATACTTTTTCCAAAGACTCAAGAATCAACTTTGGAGCTTCGTCTTCCCTTGCACTAATTTTTCCATAAATCTTCAAAATGATTCCTTCTTGCAGAAGAGAAAAATTCTCTTCCAAAATTTTTGAAAACACCAAAACTTCAATTGACCCATATAAATCTTCAAACGTTAAAAAGGCAATGGTAGAGTTTTTCTTTGTCGTTTTTAATTTTTTACGAGTAATAATTCCGAGCAGCCACACCATGTCTCCATCGTGATACTGACCGTTTCCTTCCTGAAGATCATCTATGATCTCCCCTATTCTGGTGATTCCAGGCTGACGATAGCAATCCGAAAATGGAGACATTGGATGTCCGGAAAGATACATTCCAGTCACTTCTTTTTCCTGAGATAATTTTTCAGAAGCAGAATAATCAGAAACTTTGGGCAAATGAAATTCTTCCTGTTTCTTTTCTTCTCCAAGATCGAAGAATCCGATCTGTCCATCAAGATTTTTTCGGTGATCCGAATCCAAATAGGCCAAAACTGATTCTACCGCCGATGCCATCTGACGTCTATTACCATCCAAATCATCCATCGCACCACACTCTATCAGGCTTTCCAATGCACGACGATTTATGAGTCCATAGGTTCTTTTGCAAAAATCATAAAAAGAAACAAAAGTCCCATTTTCTTGGCGCATTTTGATGATTGTCTCTATTAAACCACGACCAAGATTTCGGACAGCAAGAAGTCCAAAGCGAATATCTTTTCCCGAAACAGTAAATCCAACCATACTTTGATTAATTCTAGGCGGCAAAACGCGAATTTTTAACCGATCACACTCTGCAATATATTTGGAAAGCTTATTCGTATTATCCAAAACGCTGGTCATCAGTGCTGCCATATATTCTTTTGGATAAAAGCATTTTAAATAGGCAGTCTGATATGCAAGATACGCATATGCTGCCGCGTGGGATTTGTTAAATGCATAAGAAGCAAAACTTTCCATCTCGCTGTAAATTGCTTGAGCTGTCTCTTCCGGAACCCCATTGCGCAGACAACCAGACACTTCTATTGTGCCTTCTTTCGAAACAAGTCCATGGATAAAAATCTCACGTTCTTTTTGCATGACGTCGTGCTTTTTCTTGCTCATTGCACGGCGCACAATATCTGCTCGTCCAAGACTATATCCAGCAAGGGAACGAAAGATCTGCATAACCTGTTCCTGATAAACGATACAACCATAGGTCACCTGCAGAATCGGTTTTAAAAGCGGATGGCGATAAGTCACCTTTTCGGGATGGTGCCGATTTTCAATATAACGTGGAATTGATTCCATAGGTCCGGGGCGATAAAGAGAAATCGCAGCAATCAAATCTTCCAGAGAGTCCGGATGAAGCTGCATGATCATGCTGCGCATTCCGGATGATTCAAATTGAAAAACACCGTCTGTCACACCAGCGCTGATCATTTGAAATACTTTGGGCTCATCAGTCGGGATTTTATCAACTAAAAAATTCGGGTCATGAATATGAATCATTTCGACTGCATCATGAATAACCGAAAGATTCCGCAGCCCCAGAAAATCCATTTTTAAAAGGCCTAGTTCTTCTAGTGTTGTCATCGTATACTGACAAACAACAGAATCTCCATTTTTTGCAAGCGGAACATATTCTGCGATTGGTCGATCCGTAATCACAACACCTGCCGCATGCGTAGAAGCATTTCTTGGCATTCCTTCAACTTTGCGAGCCATATCAATCAGTTCATGAATCTGCTCATCTGCTTCATATCGTTCTCTCAGCTTCTGAGAACTTTCCAGTGCCTTCTGCAAAGTAATATTTTTCATCTTTTGATCATTTGGAACCAACTTCGCCACTTCATCTACAGTAGCATATGGGATTCCCATTGCCCTTCCGACATCACGAATGGATCCTCTGGCAGCCATAGTGCCAAAAGTAACAATTTGTGCCACATGATCTGCACCGTATTTCTGAACTACATAGTCGATCATCTCAGATCTACGGTCATCAGCAAAATCAATATCGAAATCCGGCATGCTGACACGCTCCGGATTTAAAAAGCGTTCAAACAGCAGATCGTATTTCAGCGGATCGATTCCGGTAATTCCAATACAATATGCCGCTAAACTTCCCGCACCGGACCCACGCCCAGGGCCCACTGGGATTCCGACTTCTTTTGCATGACGAACAAAATCATGGACAATCAAATAATAGTTTACATAGCCCATCTTCTGGATAGTATCCAATTCATATTCGAGACGCTGTACAATCTCGGGAGCCGGATTTTCTCCATAATGAAGATGAAGTCCTGCGTAACATTTTTCCCGGAAATACGTAAAATTTTCTTGCCCGTTCGGTGTATCAAAATGAGGCAGTTTCGTTTTTCCAAATTCAAAGGTCACATTGCATCGCTTTGCAATTTTATTTGTATTGTCCGCCGCCTCAGGATGATCCGGAAAAAGCGATCGCATTTCTTCTTCCGTTTTATAATAAAATTCCTCGCTGCCAAACTCCATCCCATTTTTATCATCAATCGTATGGTTCGTTTGAATACAAAGAAGGACATGGTGCATCTTGCTGTCCTCTTTTGTAAGGTAATGACAATCATTTGTCACCACTAATGGAATCCCGGTTTCATTCGAAAGGCGAATTAAAATTGGGTTAATTCGTTTCTGATCCGGCAGACCATGATCCTGTAGTTCCAGATAAAAATGATCTTCTCCAAAAATATCAGAATACCGCAATGCTGCTTTTTGGGCTTCCCCATAGTCTCCAGCTGATAAGGCACGCGGAATTTCTCCAGCTAAACAGGCAGAAAGTGCAATAATCCCCTCATGATACTGTTTTAAAAGTTCAAGATCCACCCGCGGCTTATTGTAAAAGCCCTCAATCCACGCGTGACTGACAAGCGCAATCAGATTCTGATAGCCCGTATTATTTTCGCACAGCAGTACCAAATGATAACTCTGACCATCAAGTTCATTGGTTTTATCAAAACGAGTTCTCTGTGCTACATATACTTCACAGCCAATAATCGGTTTAATTCCACGTTTTTTTGCAGCTTTATAAAAATTAACAGCCCCATACATGACCCCATGGTCTGTAATGGCAACCGCTTTATCTCCTCTTTGGGCCGCAAGATCCAGCAGCTGCTCAATTCGACAGGCACCATCCAAGAGACTATATTCTGTATGAAGATGTAAATGAGTAAACAAAAAATGGTACCTCCGATTCTATAAGATCAATGTTTTTGTAATTTTTCCGACAGCTCAATTAGTTTTTGCAAACGATGATTGACGCCGGAACGAGAAAGTGGTGTTTCTAGACTTTGTCCAAGCTCCCGTAAAGAAAGTTCCGGATTTTCATAGCGCTTTTTCGCAAGTTCCCGCAATTCTTCCGGAATAGCAGCCCAACCGCCTAAATTCAAAAAGCGCTCAATTGCTTCAATTTGTAAAGCCGCAGCAGACGCTGTTTTCCCAATATTGGCCGTCTCAAAATTTGTTTTTCGATTGACATTATTTCGAACCTCTTTGAGCATTTTTGCCTGCATCACTTCCATAGAGGATTGAACAGCTCCAAGATAAGTTAGGAAATCAGAAATCCGATCTCCGCCGGTCAAATAAACGACATAAGCTCCCTGCCGCCTGGAAATGATCGGCTGCAAAGCAAGCTCAGGAACTTCTGTCAAAATAGCACTCAAGCTTTTTGCAAGGTGAAAATGCGGTACTACAAACTCCAAACGATATTCCTTCTGAGGGTCAACTCCAGTTCCGCAGGAAAGAAAAGCCCCCCGCAGAAAAGCACTCAGGCAGCATTCATTTTCCAAAACCGCATGATTAAGAAGTAAATGGATCTCATTCCCGTCATGGCCAAACATGTTAAGAATTTTTCGGCGATCTTCAATATCTTCCACTGATATAACGAACGCCGTGTGTTCAGCACGGCGAAGAATTCTTTTCGTCTCGACGATAGCTCCGGATACTTGTGCAACCATTTGTGACGCACAATGTGCAGCATCAAAACTTTCTGTTGTAAACGAAATTCCATTTAATGAAAAAGAACGGCCAAAGAGCAGAATACCATAGCATTCCGCTGTACGACAACAGATACGCGAGGCCTTCTGTTTGCTCAGTTCTGATTTAATTGCAGAAGCAAAAGACACGTCCTGCTTTCCTCCTAGTTCTTTTGAATATCACGATGATTTACGCTGGCATGCATTCCCTGCGCAATCAAATGATCATAAAGCAGCTGTGCAATCGCTACCGAACGGTGATGCCCACCGGTACAGCCTACTGCAATAACCAGTTGGCTTTTCCCCTCATTGCAATAAAGCGGCATCATATAATCAATCAAATCGAGCAGACGCTTAATAAATCCCTGTGTTTGTTCCCACTTCATCACATAAGCACGAACAGGCTCATCGAGCCCATTCAAGTTACGCAGTTCCTCTACATAATAAGGGTTCGGCAAGCATCGCACATCAAACACCAGATCCGCTTCCGTCGGCATTCCATATTTAAATCCGAAAGAAACGCAATGGATACTCAACGCATTGGAAGCATTATCAAGAAAAAGACTATCGATCCGCTGCTTGAGCTGTGCTGGAGATAAAAGCGAAGTATCAATCAGATAATCCGCACGTTCCCGTACCGGACGCAGAATTTCCCGTTCCAATTTTACTGCCTGTTCAATTCCATGAGTATCTTCACTCAGAGGGTGCTTACGGCGCGTTTCTTTAAAACGATTCTGAAGGACAATGTCATTTGCATCCAAAAACAGAATTTTATATGGCTTATTTTCCCTTTTTAAATTATCAAGGGCTTCAAAAAGGCTGGAAAACATATCTCCGCCGCGGATATCTGTTACCACTGCAACCTGAGAAAGTTGAGGCTGTGCCTGTGTACACAAATCATAAAAAGGGGAAATGAGTTTTGGCGGAAGATTATCGATACAGTAAAATCCGATATCTTCCATTGCATGCATCGCACGCGATTTTCCAGCTCCTGAAAGGCCTGTAACAATAATAAAATCCATTTTTTCCTCCTCTTTGTGTTCTTTTTTCTAAGAGAGATAGCGAACCTCACATTCCAGAGAAATGCCAGTCTGCTGCAAAACCGTTTTCTGAATTTCTTCAATTAAAGACAGCACATCTGTGCAGGTAGCGCCTCCCATATTGACAATAAAGCCAGCATGCTTCTCACTGACCATGGCGCCTCCAACTCTAGCACCCTTTAATCCGCATTGTTCAATCAAAGTCCCGGCAAAATGTCCCTCAGGGCGCTTAAACGTGCTCCCGGCACTCGGTAATTCCACCGGTTGTTTTGCTTTTCTCCGTTTCAAAAGTTCTTCCATCTGCATGGAAATCTGCTCCTGATTTCCTTTTTTTAAGCGTACAACAAGAGAGGTAATCAAGCACCCATTCGTTTGATAGGCACTGGAACGATATCCGAGTTCCATTCCTTCTCCCATCAAGAAGCCTGTTCTCCCGGAACGAGTCACATGTGTAGTTGAAAAAAGCACATCGCTCAGCTGACCGTCATAAGCCCCTGCGTCCATAAAGACCGCACCGCCGGCAGATCCTGGGATTCCCCATGCAAATTCAAGTCCAGACAGTGAATTTTTACGTGCAAAATTACAAAGGCTTGCTAAAGTAGCTCCTGCTCCGCAATTAATGGTAACAGGATCTGCTAAAGAAATTTTTCGAAAATCTCCATTTAAATTTAAAACTGCACCGCGAATTCCATCATCACTTACCAAAAGATTGCTTCCATTTCCAAGCGGCAGCAACGGAATTCCCAATGCTCCTGCAGCCTTGATTACATCTTTTAATGCAATAATATTGGAAACCGTAATAAACAAATCCGCGGGACCGCCAATTTGGAAAGTAGTATGACGACTCATTTGTTCATTTTCTATTACCTCACACCCCACATTTTGGGCCGTGCGTTTTAATATTTCTAACTTTTCCATCAAAATCCTCCTTCAGATAGGGCATGGTCCTCAAAGACATGAGTATAACACTGCAAATATTTTTTCAATCGTTCTATATTTGAATTAATAACCAGCTCTTCCGGAAAATTCAATTCCTGCAGTAATGCCAAAGCCTGCGGAAATTTTCCTACATTCGCCGAAAAATGAGAATCACTGTTCACAACAATCGGCGCTGAATACTTTTTGCATAACTGCATAATCTTTTTACAGTTTGAAGTTGACTGTGACCGAACAGAAAAAGTGGCTTCATTTAGTTCAACTAATTTTCCTGCATCCCGAAAAACGGGAATCATTTTTTCATAGTCAAAAGGGAAACGGGGATCTCCGCAATGGCCAATTACGTTTACTATAGGGTTTTCTGCAATTCCCTGCCATGCGCTTGTTACATCATTCTGTTTTCCTCCATTTTGGAAGCATGGCGGGTGAATGGATGCAACAACCCAATCCATCCATGGCTCTGCCTCTTTTTCGAGATCAACCTTCCCTTCCATATTGAGCACATTGGTTTCCTGTCCGCGAAGGACTAATATACCATGGTAAAAATGCGGAATCGATCGGAGATTGGAAAAATACCAAGTACCCGCCTTAGGTGCACCAGGCATCTCCACTCCATGATCTGTAACAGCAATTGCAGAAAGCCCCATTTGGGAGGCTGCGGTCACCATCTCCTGCAAAGTACTATATGCGTGCGTAGAAGCGACTGTATGTGTATGCAAATCAGCGATAATCTTCATTCATTCGTCCTTTCCAACATTTAAAACGACAAATCTAATTTTGTTTCCTTTTGTTTCATCATATCGGGGTCCATTCCAAGATGTTTTAATAATTCCTGTGCCCCATTATATCCCATCTTTTTCTGACGATTATTCATTGCGGCAACTTCAATAATAACAGCCAGATTTCGGCCCGGCTTTACCGGGATTGTCAACACAGGAACTTTTACACCTAAAAGCTCTGTATATTCATTATCAAGGCCCATTCTGTCATAGATTTTTTCATTGTCCCAAAGTTCCAGATTAATAATCATATCCAATTTTTCGCTCATTTTAACAGCACCCATACCAAAAATACGGCGGGCATTGATGATTCCAATTCCTCGAAGTTCAATAAAATGACGAATATTTTCTGGTGCCTGACCAATTAAAGTTTCTACAGAAACGCGACGAATTTCTACGGCATCATCTGCAACCAGCCGATGGCCTCGTTTGATGAGTTCTACTGCGGTTTCACTTTTTCCGACGCCACTGTCTCCCACCAAAAGGATTCCTTCTCCATAAACTTCCACCAAAACTCCGTGACGCGTAACACGAGGTGCCAGCTCTTCATTTAAATAAGTAACTAAAGCTGCGACAAGACTACTTGTCGTATCTGATGTCTCTAAAACGGGAATCTGATACCGCTTTGTTGCAGCAAGGAGTTCCGGTGCCGGAGTTAAATTTCTCGCAATAATAACAGCCGGTGGTTTCGCTGAAAAAATTTTGTCCAACACTTCTGCTCGGCGCTCCGGTGTACAATCATTTAAAAAAGCCGTCTCGGCATTTCCAATAATAATGATGCGAGTAGTATCATAATACTTAAAAAAGCCATTGAGTTCCAATCCCGGACGATTCACATCTTTTGAAGAAATCAAAACTTCGTCTGAATTACAGGGCATACTAACAATATTCAAAGAAATTTCCTGAATGATTTTTGAAAGACTAACCGTAAAATTTTCTGCCAATCTCAACACCCTCTTTTCCTATTGTAACGTCCTAAAAAAATTATTTTCTAATAAACTTACAATAGATTTATTATATCGCATAGAAGGATAAGTTTAAAGTCAAAACCAAAAGATTTTCTTTTAAGAATACAGAAATCGTGTTATAATGAAAGCACTTAAAAATAATTTTAAAAATTTTTTGTACATTTAGCATAAATGGAGGATTTTCAATGAGAATTGCATTATTTTCCGGAGCAAGTAATGCGCACAGTGATGCATCCGCATATGTATCAATTTTGAAAAAAAGCCTTTCCCGTGCAGGACACACTGTTTTGCTGGTTACCTGCGATCCGGAAGCAGATGATTGTTATACTCAAGACGATACTATTTTTTGTCCTGCAAAGGTGTCTTCAAATTATTATGGGTATTCTGTAAAATCGAGTATGCTTTCTCCGGTTTACGATATTATGGAAGCATTTCGCCCCAACATTATTCATGCAGTAACAGCAGATGATATGGGACTCTCTGCGCTTCATGTAGCCGAAATAAATCAGCTTCCATTTGTGCTAACTCTTTTAAATCTTTATGATACAACCGAAGACGCCGGTGTGAACCGCGTTTATGACAGCCTTCTCAAAATGAAAGCTCGCAGCACTTTACGAAAGCTGTGCACAGCTGCCGATACCATTTGTGTTCCTTCCGGAAAAACAAAAGATATTCTTCGCAAACTTGATATTCACTGTAAAATGCATCGATCTCCTTTTTGCGTTGATCTTGAGACTTTTTCTCCGATCCACGGAATTGATTTGGAAATGCGTGAACAACTGCAAATTCAAGCGGACGAAACTGCATTTGTTTTTGCCGGCAGATTAATGGGAGACTGCGGCGTCAATGAACTACTTCAATATTGGAATTCCAGTGTTTCAGTGCAGGATCGGCTGCGCCTGATCATTGCCGGAAGCGGACCTGATTCTGCAATTCTGACAGAGCGCGCCAAAATGCTCGGGATTTCTTCAAAAGTAACTTTTGCGGGAGATCTTTCAAAAGACGATTTGAATCGATGCTTTTCATGTTGCAGAGCATTTGTCAGTGCCAGCAAGTCCGCCGCTATCAAAGCTTCCCCTCTAGAGGCAATGGCGGCCGGTCTTCCAGTCCTTTTGGAACAAAGCAGTGCGAATGCTGAACTAGTAAGAGAAGGTGTCAACGGATTTTTGTTTGAACACGCTTCTCAGCTAGGCGACAAACTGCGTATGCTGAGCGAGCTTGACTTAGAAGGCGAAGGTCTTCTCCGAAAATTGGTGAGAAGAAGCACGGCAGGATTAACCTGTGAAGCACTTGCCGCTATTATGGTGCAGGATTATCGAAATGCAATGGAACACCCTCGCAGCGTCGAAAAAGCAAATAGTGGTTCTATGCATATTCATCATGCTTCCAAAAAGTCACAACATAATCATTAAACTCAAAGCCGCCGGATTTTCTAATGATTTTTCGGCGGCTTTTCTATCTTTGTAACAGGAGAAATCAAAATGCTAAAAGAAATTGAATCCAGAAGAAGTATTCGAAAATATCTTACCCGTGATGTTACAGACAAACAAATCCTTGATTTAATCGAAAGTGCAAGGCTTGCTCCCTCCGGAAATAATACACAGCCATGGAATTTTATTGTTGTTCGGTCTGCAGCCATTAAAAATGCTTTAATTTCCGCAGATCACTATCAAAGATGGATGAAAGAAGCACCTATTTTGTTGGTCTGTACTGCAGATATTACCTGCAGAAGAAAAGATGGTCCTTTTCACCTCGATGAAAATAGTCCCGAGCCGGAATTAAAGCAAATTATTCGCGACACTGCCATTGCTATTGAGAATCTTTTGCTGGAAGCGGAACATGATGGTCTTGCAGCCTGCTGGACCGGGTGGTTCGATCAAAAAGATATCCGCCCAATTTTAGGAATTCCTGAAAATCAATATATATGTGGAATTATTCCGATTGGATATTCTGCAGAAGCACACCCAGCACCTCGTCCTAGAAGGCCTTTGGAAACTATGGTTTACTATGACTCATGGGGAAAATTGAAAAAATAAAGAACAAGGTCCAACCGATCAAAAAAGCGGTTGGACCTTGTTCTGTCTTAACCTTAGAGTTTACTTTTTAGTCTGTGAATTTGCACTAGCAGCTTTTGCGGCAATTCTCTTTTTTTTCTTATGCTCTTCCCAAGCTACATAAAGCGGGCCAGCAATACAAACAGAAGAATAACAGCCGGAAAGCACACCTACCATCATAGGCAGTGCAAATGTAGTAACACTAGGTAGATTGAAGATTGACCCTAACACAAACACACAAGCGATTGCAAAGAACGTGCACAAAGCGGTATAAATTGAACGAGTCAAAGTCTGATTCGTACTCAAATTCACTAACTCTGCATAGGAAGCACGTCCTCCCAAAAGTCGACGATTCTCACGAATACGGTCATAAATAATAATCGTATCATTTAGTGAGTAACCAAGGATTGTCAAAGCAACGGCAATAAAGTTATCATTAATCGGAATCCTAAAAATAATAAATGTGAAATAAATCATCAGGACATCGTGCAGTAAAGCAACAATTGCCATCGTTCCAGCAGGAAGTCCGCCAATCTTTTTAAAGCGCATAGACACATACAAAACAAGCAGTACTACCGTGATAATACATGCAACAATACACTTCTTAAAGAAATCGCTTCCCATCGTTGGGTTAATGGAACTGGATTCAACAACTGTAAATTGAGAATCAGGGTACTTTGCACTCAAAGCCTGTGCAATCTGAGTTTGCTGATCAACTGTAATATTATCGGTTCCAGCAAAGCTAATCGAAACGCTCTTCTGCTGTGATCCTCCTGCCATATCTCCTAAAAGACGAACAGTCACATCTTTTCCTGTAATATCTTTTGCAACTTGCTCCATGTCGTTGGACTGAAGGTCTCCCTGATAAGAATATTTAATCACGGAGCCACCTTTGAATTGAATATCCAGTTGTGTGCCAAAGATCATATTACAAATAATCCCGATTGCAAACAAAGAAAGCGAAAAGGCAATATAAATTTTTTTGTTCTCACTAAATCCAATATGAAATTTATGAGTTCCCGTAGTCTCAGAATTAGCAGCCAATTTTTTCTCAGAAACACCGCCAAAAAGCCAGCGCTTACGGAAACATTTAAAGGAGGACAAAGACTTCGTCATTGTTCGGGTAGTAAAGACGCCAAAAATAAAGTTTCCGATGTTGCCAATCAGTAATGTGTAGCCAAAGGAATAAATCGATCCGGTTGTGCTTGGACCAAAGAAAGAAGAAAGAATATTCGTTGGGCCAAAGACCAACATCAAAATAACAGATACAATGATTGTGGTAATATTACCATCAAAAATTGCCCAAAAACTATTTTCATCACCAGCACGAATAGCGTTGTCTATGCTCTTCCCTGCGCAAATCTCTTCCTTAATACGGGTTGCTGTAATAATATTAGCATCGACGCCCATGCCGATAGAAAGAATAATACCTGCAATGCCAGGCAATGTTAAAGTAAAGCTATTAACAAAGGGGAAGTATCCCGATACAGCCGCAAAGCAAAGTGCGATCTGACCGCATAGAGAAATAATTGCAACAACGCCAGGCAAACGAAATACAAACAACATAAACAGGCAAATCCCGACAAAGCCGATAATCCCTGCAATCAGCATTGCCTGCAGAGAAGTTGTTCCCATAACTGGGCTAACGGTACTAAAACTGGTTGTATTCAATTTAAACGGCAAAGCACCAGAATTGATCTGATTTGCAAGTGTCGAAACTTCTTTTGCTGTAAAAGAACCTTGAATAACAGCTTTTCCTCCAGTAATACCAGTTTCTCCATATTTCGTTTTATCTACACTTGCATAAGAAATCATGGTATCATCCATCCAGATGGAAAGCGTAGACCCTTCATTTGCTATTTTTTTCGTTGCATCTGCAAATTTCTGGGCCCCTTCATCCGTGAATTCCAGAGAAACCACATATTCCTCTTTACCGGTAGACTCATTATTCTGAACTGCAGCACTGGCAGATTTTACGTCTTTGCCTTCGAGCAGAATACTGGAAGCCGTTGTTCCAGTCGGGCCGGTCTTAACAATATGACCGTTGTCATCCGTAGTCTGACTGGAATATTGATTTCCTTCTCGGAAAGTCAGCTGTGCTGTTGCAGAAAGCTCATTGATTGCTTCTTCCGGATCGAATGTAACTTCTCCATTTTTCCATGGAAAACGAACAATGATCCGTTCATGATTGTAGTCGGCATACAGCTCATAATCCGTAATATTATTTTTGATTAAACGGGTCTCAATAACAGATTTTGCAGAGTCCATCTGCTCTTTTGTTGCTGTTGTTCCTTCCGTATCTGGAGAGAACGTAGCTTCTACACCGCCGTTAATATCAATTCCCCATCGGATATCTCCAACACCTTTTATGTACGTTGTTGACGTATCTCCATCTAATTTGTACAGGCCAAAAGCAGATGAAAAAGTAAAGAGAAAGATGAGAATTGCGACAATGAAAAACATGGGTTTTTTCACTCGTTTCATATCGCCTGATCCTCCTACATCATTGATTTGTACGACTCACATTATAAAGATTAAAATAAATTACAAAGCAATTATTTATTGTATAGGAATTCTCTCAAAAAGTCAATTCTTCTATTTTTTAATTTCAAATATACATCTTAAAAAAGTCGGAGACTCTATAAAGATGTCCCCGACTTTTTGTGGTTCTTTCTGTTTTACAGAAAAATATTTATTTAGATTTTAATAGCTTTTTGCAAGCTGCAATTTGTACGCAGAGGCACAACAAATTTGCAGCGGTCTTCAGTTCCTCAATCGGTGGGAATGACGGAGCCACTCTAATATTGGTATCCTTTGGATCTTTTCCATATGGGAAGGTTGCTCCCGCATTTGTCAAGATCACTCCAGCTTTTTTGCAAAGAGAAACAACCTCTTTTGCACAGCCTTCCATTACATCAAGACTGATAAAGTAGCCTCCATTAGGATGAGTCCAATCTGCAATTCCTTTTCCAGTAAGTTCTTTATCGAAAGCAGCCTCGACTGCTTCAAATTTGGGCTGCAGAATCGCACGCTGCTTTTCCATATGTAATTTTACATGGTCAATATCTTTTAAGAAAGCAATATGACGCAGTTGATTCAGTTTATCAGGACCGATCGTCTGATAAGAAAAATGCTTTCTAAAGACTTCCAAATTTTTTTCACTGGCAGCGATTGCCGCTACACCTGCACCCGGGAAAGTAATCTTACTCGTAGACGCAAAAAAGATAGGTAAATCAACACTATTCAATTTGCGGCACTCAAGCCAAAGATTAAGCAAATGATCGGGTGTATCCGTGAGATCATGTACGCAATAAGCATTATCCCAGAAAATATGGAAATCATCAGCTGCAGGTTTCAACGCAGCAAAGCGGCGAACTGTTTCATCGCTATAAGTAATACCGGTTGGATTCGAATATTTTGGAACACACCAAATTCCTTTGACCGTTGGATCATTCGATACCCATTTCTCCACCTCATCCATATCAGGGCCAGTAGAAAGCATTGGGATTGAAATCAATTCAAGGCCAAAATACTCTGTAATTGCAAAATGACGGTCATATCCTGGTGACGGGCATAAAAACTTTAAATGTCCCTGTTGGCTCCACGGTTTGCAGCCTTGAAATCCATGCGTCATACAGCAGGAAATCGCATCAAACATCATATTCAAGCTGGAGTTTCCCCCGACAATAATATTATGATCATCCATTCCAAGCAAATCAGCAAAGAGGTTTCTCATTTCAGGTAACCCGTCTGCAACGCCGTAATTGCGGCAATCCTCTCCACTAGAAGCTTTCATGTTTGATTTGGAATTCAGTAGATCAAGCATCTCCATAGAAAGATCCAGCTGCGCAGTGCTGGGCTTTCCTCGTGCCATATTTAAATTCAAATGCTGATCCTGATAATTCTGATATTTTGCCATCAGGTTGTTATAAAGCTCTGATAACTCTTGCTTAGACATTGACTGAAATTCCATCAAAGCATCTCTCCCATCGTTTCCTTAACTATTGTAACTTTGTGAAAACCTAAATTATTGTATAATAATTCTTTCGAAAATGCAAGTAAAAAATTAAAATCTTGCAGTTAAACCATAGTTTGAGAAAAAAATGTAAAGAATATGGGCAATTAGGCCATTAAAAAATGCAGATTAAAATTCAGCAGATCCTGCCGTCCTTGGAAAAGGAAGTACATCACGAATATTCTGAATTCCTGTAAGGTACATGATCAGCCGCTCAAATCCGAGGCCGAATCCTGCGTGCTTTGCTCCACCATAACGTCTTAAATCCAGATACCAATCATAATCCGACTCCTGCATATGCAGCTCTTTCATGCGTGCCAGAAGAAGATCCAAACGCTCTTCTCTCTGACTTCCCCCTATAATTTCGCCTATTCCGGGCACCAACAAATCAGAAGCTGCAACCGTTTTTCCATCCTCATTGAGCCGCATATAAAAAGCTTTGATTTCTTTCGGATAGTCAGTTACAAAAACGGGCTTTTTAAAAATTTGCTCTGTGAGATAGCGTTCATGTTCTGTCTGCAGATCGCTTCCCCAAGAAACGGGATATTCAAACTGATCATTCTGCTTTTTGAGAAGATCAACTGCATCTTTATAGGAAATTCTCACAAAGTCAGACGTAATTACATTTTTTAGACGATCTAGAAGCTGTGTGTCTACAAACCGATTAAAAAATTCCAAATCTTGCGGGCAAGTATCCATCACATATTTGATGACCGATTTCATCATTGCTTCTGCTAAATCCATATCCTCTTTTAAATCTGCAAAAGCAATCTCTGGTTCAATCATCCAAAATTCTGCCGCGTGGCGCGTTGTATTAGAATTTTCAGCACGGAAAGTCGGGCCAAATGTGTAAACCTTTCCAAATGCCAGTGCCATACATTCCGCTTCCAACTGGCCGGATACAGTCAAAGAAGTATGCTTTCCAAAAAAGTCCTGATGGTAATCGACTTTTCCCTCCGGCGTTTTAGGAAGATTATTAAGATCAAGAGCTGTTACATGAAACATTTCGCCGGCTCCCTCACAATCACTGCCCGTAATCAAAGGCGTATGCACGTAGACAAAACCATTTTCCTGAAAGAATTTATGAATTCCATAAGCTGCCGCGGAACGTATCCGAAATGCTGCAGAAAAAGTATTCGTTCTCGGGCGCAAATGTGCGATTGTACGCAGATATTCCAGGCTATGACGCTTTTTCTGCAATGGATAATCCGGTGTGGAAATCCCCTCAACAAAGATTTGAGATGCATGAATCTCAAAGGGTTGCTTTGCCTGTGGAGTCAGCTTGAAGTCTCCGATTACCCGAAGTGCTGCTCCTACGTTTGTTTTAGCAATCTCTTCAAAATTCGAAAGCTTGTCTTCCTCAAAAACAATTTGAATTCCTTTAAAACAGCTTCCATCATTTAATTCAATAAATCCTAAATGTTTATTGCTTCGAATCGTGCGGACCCATCCGCAAACAGTGACCGATTCATCCTGATATGATTCCGCTTTCTGATAGAAAAATCCAATTTCTGTTCGTTCCATTGAAAGCCCTCCATTTGATTGTTGATTCTTTTAGTTTATTCCTTCCAAAACAGCTCTGCAAGTATTATTCTTCAAAAAACAAAAAATTAGACTTGATTTTTCTTTAAACATTCGATATAATATTAAAGTCGCCAATAAAGAGACAAGCAATTACCATTTGGAGAGGTATTCTAATGGTAAGGAGCCACATTGGAAATGTGGTGTGCCGCAAGGCATTGAGCGTTCGAGTCGCTTCCTCTCCGCCAAAAAAGAAAAGCAGTTCGTTTTTTAACGAATTGCTTTTCTTTTTTTATAATTTGTCAATATATGAATATAAAGTTTTGTCATTTAAAATGTTTCTCTTAGGCCATAATTATCTGTCGTCCTACAAGAATAAACCAGGGACAAAAAGCGTTAAAAAAATGGAGTATACCAAATAAAATAAGGTGTACTTCGTCTTCTTCTCATTTGTTCAACTTAGAGATACGTGATTTTAGTCGCGTAAAATACTTTAAACTATTTTCTTACAACCCTTTTTCCTCAATAATTTTTTCAAATTTCTTATCAGAAAGAATTTCATGTGTTACAAATTTGCCATTAAAAAACAAACTATAAGAAGTAAAAGAAGCGGGAGCATTCTGCGCCTGTTCTGCTGTTTCAAAGCGAATTGTCTTAAATGGAATGCTCTTCTTGTTGGCAACAGCTTCAATCAAAGGTACATATTTTGCTGTAAATGGACATTGATATGTATAGTAAAGCACAAAGCCCTGTTCTTCTATTTTTGGAGATTTAACGCTATCCTTAAAGCGGGGCTTTTCAGATATCTTTCCAAAAGGTAGATACAATAACTCATAAAATGGTTCTGCAATATCAGCTAATTCAAAGCCTTTATGTCTTAAATACTTTGGATCTGAAAGAAAGGGCATTTTCTTTTTAGAAGATAAAACTACAAGTCCCTGTTTTCCTTTTTCTTTGCTGTCCTTAATGCATTCTTCTAGCAGAAGGTTAGAATTGCCTTGCCCTTTAAATTTCCCCGATACCCAAAGACAATCTATGTACATATATCCATCCGCTTTAATCGGTGACCATGCTTTTTCAGCCGGAATATATTCAATAAAACATTTGCCCCGTACATTGCCTTTTTTAAAAACAAGCCCATCAGGGAATCTCTCCGCAAGCCAAGACTTTTTTGCGGAAACCTGACAATCATTGTTATTTGAAATGGCACAGCAAATATGCTCTTGCTCTAAATTATCTTTTGTAACAGTAATAATTTCCATATAGCGTCTCCTTGGCTTCAAAAAATTAATTATAATCACCTTTAGACAACAAGGAAAATTGTCCTTGAGTTTGGAGCCTTTTATTGTTTCCTTTTTCCAAACCGCATTGGGCAAACTGTTCTGCATTTATTACAGTTAACAACATTAAAACCTCTTGCATTGGTTCCGTATGTATTTTGTCTGCATTTTGCCTGATTTGCACAGCTGCCATTCAAAGCCTGAGTTGGACAGCTTTGAATACATAGGCTACAACCGTCAATACAGATATTATTGGCAAATGGGTCGGATTCAAGATTGAGATCCGTAAGGATTGCTCCCAATGTTAGTAAATTACCATACTCTTCGTTTAAAAGTAATGTGTTTTTGCCCAGTGTTCCAAGCCCGGCAAGCACGGCCGCATGTTTCATAGAGATCAAGCCACGCCCCTCCATCTTTTTCGAATCCCAATATTCATAAGGATCATCTGAGGGAAGCGGTACAGCATACCCACCATAAAGCCTCTCAATTTCTTTTGCTGCTCTAAATGCCACCCAATCAACATTCGGACAGGTACTGTTGTTAAAATAGCCATATATAAGTCTCGGGTCAACCTTTGTTAATCCCTTTGGAAGAGCAATTCCAAACACAATGACGGATTGACAGTCCGGAAAAATATCTTTTGGATGGAACCCTACAGGTGCTTCAGAAAAGCGGTCGATATTCGCAAAGCCGCACACATCCGCGCCTAAACTCAAAATAAAATCTTTGATTTGCGTCTTCATCCCTCACCCCCCCTTACATGCCGATTACATAACAATTTAAAGTAAATATAACATAAAAAGACGAAAAAATCCACATACAGGTCTAAACCTGCATGTGGATTTTTTGGTGCGCGAGACGGGACTTGAACCCGTACGTCATACAACACACGCCCCTCAAACGTGCCTGTCTGCCAATTCCAGCACTCGCGCATCTCAGCGACTCAAATAGTATAGCACTTCCTATCATACCTTGTCAACCGGATTTTCACTTTTTTAAAAAATCCGAGCACATATCTGTTCAAATTCAGATTTTGTAAAAAACGCATTTAAAACTTTAGGTAATGCATTGGTACTAAGATGTTCCGGTAATTGCAGATAATTCAAAAGCTGTTTACGCTTGTCTGCACTTTGATCACAACCGGATAATCCTAAAAAGAATAAGTCCTGTTTTGTAATTTGATTTTCCAGCGTTTTTAAAGTTTTAGACTGCTCGTCAATTGCGCCAGAGCGACGCAGTGCTTCCAAAATAACTTCTTTTGGGACTCCCTCTACGCCAAGTTTTCCTTCTTTTCCTGGCTTTTCTTTTCGGCGTTCCTTCCCGAAAACATCTGGAATATAAGCATGCTTGATATATTCGGGTCCGATTGCTCCCACCAAGAAATTACGGATCTGAAATCCAGCCGAATCACTATCCGTAAGGATCAAAAGTCCCCTTGTTTCTGCCAAATGGCGCAAAAGGTCGAGCTGCTCTCGATCTTGAAAAATCCGAAAACCATGCGTTTGTAAAATCAATGCATCAATTATGGAAGATAGTTTAATTTGGTCATATTTACCCTCTACTACAACTGCTTCATTGATATGAATCATCTTTTAGTCTCCTTTGGCAGTCAGCAATAATTCCGCCAACGTTTTTTCTAAAATAATTCTACGATTTCCTCGAGAACTTTTCAGCGCTAAATCCGCTTTTTCCAGCACATCTAAGCTTTTGCGCAGAACCGACATAGAAAGGTTACGCACTTCTCTTTCTGCGCGAGTCAGTACAAATTCCCGTCTCGAATAGTCAAAATATTTTCCCACATCTAAAGCACGATTTCCATTTTCGATTGCTGAGCGCACTCGATACAAATCCATATAGGTACCGGACAACACGGACAGCAGAGAAATTGGCTCTACATTCTGAGCAAATAATTGATCCAGCAAAAGATAAGCCTTATCATAATTTCCTGCAAGAATCCATTTGCTCAAATCATAGATACGAACTTCGAGAGTTTTAGTTACCAGCTGATCAATTGTCTCTTTCGTGATCTCTCCTTCTCCTGTATAAGCGCAAAGCTTTTCCAATTCCTGAAGGAGCGTACTCAGATCAGTTCCTGCGGATGCAATAATTTTATCTGCATTAAACTTAGAAAGCATACAGTTTCGTTTAGAAGCCCCGGTACAAAGGATTTTTGAGAGTTCCTGTTGACTTTTTCTGGGAAATGTTACAACAGTTCCATCTTTTTTGCAAAGATCTAAAATTTTCTTCCACTTTTTATCTTTTGTTGACAAAATATTTGGAGAAAGCTGATAAATTAACAAGACCGTTGTCTCTGGCACTTCTGATATCAGCTGTTCCAGCTTCTTCATCTCATTTGGAGTACGTCCGTCCAAAGTCAAATCTGAGACTGCCACGCACTTTTTATCTGCCATAAACGGCAGTGCCTCTGAAGCATCCCCCAGATCATCTGCAGAAACATCTCCGGAAAAGCGTTGAAAATTAAAGTCTGACGCATCCTTCCCCACCGCTTTTTTGATGATCCGATTTGCCCATTGGGATACCAAATACGGTTCTTCCCCATAAAGCAAATAAAGACCTGACAGTTGATTCTGCTCCGTGATTTTTCGCAAATTCGGCTCTGAGACAATCGGCATTATGCACTCCTCCTGATTTTAATCGTATTATCCGGTTTCATCTCCAAAACAAAACTTCCATTCCCGTCTGTGATATAAACTGGAACATTCAATTTAGCGCTGCTCTTTTTCAGAGAAGAAGACAAAAAATGATTTAAAAAGATATTATTGGGCTGAAATGGTTTTGAAGATTTTGGGAGATCAACTCCAAAATAAAAATCTGCATTTTGAAACGATTCGGGCAAAGAATCAAGTGACGTTCCTTTGGAACAAATTAAAAGTTTTGTACCGTCTATGGTTGCAAGAGCTGCACCAGGAACAACTGTAATTCGAATTTGATCCCATAGCTCAATCTGAGAAGCAGTTCCAAACGTATGAGTCCTTCCGGCGTTTGGCAATGCCAGTCGAATGGAATCCTCCAAATATGTGGCTGGCTGCAGCAATACATGATCCGGCTTCCATTTCAAGATCAGATCAGATGCCGCCCATTCTTCTGAAGGTTTCTTCGTCAGATAAGTAAGAAAACAGACCTCTTTTGTATTTTGCTCTCTAAGGGCATAATCAATCAGCCTGCTTTTTGTATTACATCCGATTACTGCACTCTTCCCATTTTTGGTGAAGATCAGGCTGGTCCCCTTTCCTCCCCCTACAAACGTGACCCACGTAGCATTATAACTTTCCAGTTGACACCCAAAAACCCCTGCAAACAAAATACAAACAGATAAAATCCCTGCTGCCTGTAAATTTTTCTTTGAACAAAAGCAAAGAAACGTAATTCCAAACAGTAAAAAGACACATACCAGAAAAAATTGAGAAAACTCCTCCGATACTGAAATGGAAGCATACGGCAAAGATGCAATCCAATGTACTGTCTTTAAAATTCCATCTGCAAGATGCTCTGCTGCCCATGAAAACGGAACTGCTAAAATTTTTACACCCGGAATTCCCCCTAAAACTGCGGTACCGGCAACTGTATAAAGAAAAAGTGCTACTGGCCAAAGCAAACAAAAATTTGAAAGGATGGATGCCGGAGTAAACGTGTGAAAATAAATCAGAATAACAGGAAGAGTAAAAAGCATTGAAGAAACCGTTATAGAAAGAATCTCGCTGAAATTTTTTAAGAATTTATTGCTTCGCATCTTTTCCGGCCAATGACGCAGAAAACACTTTATGAGTGGAGAAGCGAAAATCAAGATTCCAAGCGTTGCACTGACACTAAGCAAGAATCCCGGATCTGCTGCCGAAAAAGGATCCATCAAGCAAATTAGAAAAACAGCAAATCCCAACGAATTCAAACTGTCCGCCCGCCGATAAAAGAATCTTCCAATCAGCATGATCAAATACATAATTCCACTGCGGAGAACGGAAGGAGTAAACGCTGTAACCGCCATAAAAAGCCAAATTCCAAATACTGCAAAAAGGTTTTTCCGACGGTGAGAAATCGGCACAAATGTTAAAAGAAAGAAAAAGAGCTGCGTCATAATCCCCATATGAAATCCCGAAACACTCATTAGGTGGATAACTCCAGCCAATCGAAAATCATCCACAATTTGCTGGCTAAGAGAAACCTTATCTCCTAAAAGCAGTGCTCCTCCAAGGCCAGCTGCTTTTTTTGAAAGATAATCCCATATATTGCTCAACAGTTGCTCCCGCAGCTTCATCGGAAATGCAGTCAACGGATAATTCTTCGGCGTCTCATAGGAAAAGGGCATATATTCAAAAATATAGCCTTCTAAAGAAATCCTTTTAGACCACGATGAAAAGGAATGGGAAGTAGGATAAAAATGCACTCTACAAGTTAGAGTATCAAAACTCTCTGCACCAAGTGCTTGTTTTGACGAAAGGCGAATTGTTTTTCCAATCAATTCATCTGTATCTGTTCCTTCGCAGGAATCCACTTTCACTATATAATAAAATTTCTCATTGGATAGTTCCGGTGTCTCCATAACCGTTCCAGTTACCGTTACTTCTCGATCATCGAACGATTTAATGGACGAAATATTCCAATCACTGACTGTAAAAATGGTAAAAGCGACCGCAGCGGTCAAAAAAGCTACCGGAAAGCAATAAGTTTTTCTGCAAAACGGGATCCGCATCAAAATAAAAAAAGATAGAAAACATCCAATAGAAAGTCCGGCCGTCAGCGAATAATTCTTTAAAAAAGCAGCAGCCACCTGTGCCAGCAGATATGTAAAACCTACTAACGCAAGCGGCCGCTTCATAAAAATTCCTCCTTGTTTGCCAGCAAAAAATCACTTTGCAAACAATGGCAGAGGCTCCAGATAAATAATATCTTTGCGGTCTTTCGCATCGCCTTCTGCCAATACGGCAGCACGCCCTACAATATTTCCGCCGAATTTCTCTACGAGCTCCTCCATCGCTTTAAGAGACTCTCCTGTACTGATAACATCATCTACAATCAGCACACGCTTTCCCTTAAGACCGGTATAATCATCTTCTGCCAAATATAGTTGCTGCTGATGATCCGTTGTGATGGATTTTACCTCTACATGAATCGGATTGCGCATATAAGCTTTTACACTTTTTCTGGCCACAATATAACGGCCGCATCCCTGCCGTGCCATTTCATAACAAAGGGGGATTCCTTTTGTTTCTGCAGTCACTACGACATCGTGCTCAGGGCACCTTTTTAAAAGCTCCTCTGCAGAACGTTCTGTAATCTCAACATCTCCGAGCATTACAAATCCGGCAATATCCATATGTTCTCCGATTGGGCAGATCGGAAGATCGCGTACGCAACCGGCGATCGTCATTCTGTAATAAGAGAGCCCATTTTTTTCGATCTGTTCGTTCAATGAAAGCAAGACCTTTCTCTAATAATCTTTAATGATTGATTTTTCAGCCGGGAGGCCATTTCATAGAGCGTCCTCCGAGCAGATGAAAATGCAGATGTAGAACTGTCTGCCCGCCGTCTGCTCCAACATTGCAGACAATTCTCCAACCAGCATCCAAATGATTTTCCGCAGCTAGTTTCGCCGCCACCTCAAAAATATGTGCCACGATTCTACTGTTTTCAGAATTGATCTTAGCTGCAGATTCAATATGCTCTTTGGGAATAATTAAAATATGAACCGGCGCCTGTGGATCCAAATCACAAAAAGCAACACAGAGTTCATCTTCATATACTTTTTTGCTTGGAATTTCCCCCGATACAATTTTACAGAATACACAATCCATTAGATTTTCCTCCTTTCTACCAGATGATTTTATTTATCATCAAATCATTTTATCAATTTTATTCCTCAGGCTTCAGCATCTTCTGCACGATTCCTTCAGTAGCTTTTAGTGCCTCATCCAACTTTGTCAGATCTTTCGCACCAGCCATTGCAAAATTAGGCCGTCCGCCGCCGTTGCCTCCGGCGATTATCGCGACCGCCTTGGCAATCTTTCCGGCATGTGCCCCGCGCTGCATTGCATCTTTTCCTACTGTGACCGCTACAGAAGCTTTTCCTTCATTGATTCCAATCAAAGCGGCAACCATATCAGGGGCCTTGTCGCGGATTTTATCGCACATGGTTCGCAAGGTAGCAGAATCAATACCGGAAAATATCGCAGTACATACCCGTACGCCGTTAATCATCTTTGCTCCCGCAAACAAACCGTCAATTTGAAATCCAGCAAGCTTTTCAGAAAGTTCGCTGATCGTATTCTCTTTTTCTTTTATTTGCTGCATCATCTGTTCTGCATGAGAAGGCAAATCAGTGGCACTATTTAGTTTCATAACAGAAGCTGCTTCATTAATTTCCTTTTGCAGATTTGTTAAAAGCTCATAAACTCCAAATCCTGTAACAGCTTCAATTCTGCGGACTCCAGCAGCTGCACTGCTTTCTGAAACAATCTTAAAGAGCCCCAGTTTCGCAGTATTGTCAACGTGTGTTCCGCCGCAAAATTCCTTACTAAAACCCTCAACAGAAACGACACGAACAATTTTCCCGTATTTTTCGCCAAACAGTGCCATTGCTCCTAATTTTTTCGCTTCTTCGATCGGCATTTCCTTACAAGTAACAGGAATCGCATTCAAAATAACGGTATTGACCAACGATTCTACTTTTGAGAGTTCTTCTGCCGTTAAAGCTGAAAAATGTGTAAAGTCAAAACGCACCCGTTCTTCATTCACAAGCTGTCCAGCCTGCTCTACATGATCTCCCAGTATTTTTCTAAGAGCGGCCTGCAGTAGGTGAGCTGCCGTATGATTTCGCATAATGGCTTGATGGCGTTTCTGATCTCTCTCAGTTACAACTGTATCCCCTACCTGAATACTTCCTGCATCAATGTGGCCAAAGTGGAGAAAAGTTTTTGCGTGATTTTTCGTGGTGTCCCGAATCTTAACGATCGCATCTGCAGAAGTAATAAGCCCTATGTCGCCTACCTGTCCACCACTCTCCGCATAAAAAGTAGTACGGTCAAGGATCAGCGTTACATCGTCTCCGGCAGTTGCATTTTGGACTCTCTCTCCATCTCTTACAATTCCAAGAATCTTTGCATTTACGGAATTTTCTGTATATCCTAAAAATTCCGTTTCAGACAAATCATCTAAAAGATTATTTTCTCCAGCCCATGCATCTGCTCCGGCATTTTTACGGGCAGATCTAGAACGTTCTTTCTGTTCCTTCATCAATTCAAAAAATGCTTTTTCATCGACCTGAATTCCACGCTCCGCAGCAATTTCTTTTGTCAAATCCAGAGGGAACCCATAGGTATCATTTAGTTTAAATGCATCCGTTCCGGAAATCAATTTTGTCGAATTATCATCGATCAGTTGATTTAAAAGCTGCATTCCCTGATCAATCGTCCGGCTAAAGCTATCCTCTTCCACTGAGACAAGTTTCAAAATCATCGCACGCTTTTCAGAAAGTTCCGGATAAGCTTCTTTGCTTTGTTCAATTACAGTTTCCGCAATTTCAGAAAGAAATGGACGATTAATTCCTAAAAGTTTTCCGTGACGGGCTGCCCGGCGCAGCAAACGGCGCAGAACATAACCACGTCCCTCATTACTAGGCATCACACCATCTGCAATCATGAAAACAGTGGAACGAATATGGTCTGTGATCACGCGGATTGAAACATCTTTTTTCTTGTCTTTTCCATATTCAACTTTGGCAATTCGGCATACATGCTGCAAAATGCTTTGAATGGTATCCACCAAAAACAGATTATCGACTCCCTGCATAATGCAGGCGAGACGTTCCAGCCCCATGCCGGTATCAATATTTGGGTGTTCCATCGGCGGATAGTTTCCTTTTCCGTCGGAATCGAACTGCGAAAATACAACATTCCAAAACTCAACATAGCGATCACACTCGCAGCCGGGGCCACAAGTAGGCTTTCCGCAGCCGTGTTCTTCTCCGCGGTCAAAATAGATTTCGCTACAGGGGCCGCAAGGGCCGGAACCGTGTTCCCAAAAATTGTCTTCTTTGCCGAGACGAACGATATGATCTGGGTTAACTCCGACTTCCTTTGTCCAAATATTAAAGGCTTCGTCGTCATCTAGATAAATGGTAACCCACAGTTTATCCACCGGCATTTTCATGACTTTCGTACAAAATTCCCATGCCCATGGAATAGCCTCATGCTTAAAATAATCGCCAAAAGAAAAGTTCCCCAGCATTTCAAAAAAAGTACCATGGCGATCAGTAATGCCAACATTCTCAATGTCACCGGTACGAATACATTTCTGACAGGTTGTAACGCGCTTGCGCGGTGGAGTTACCTCCCCTGTAAAATATTTTTTCATCGGTGCCATGCCGGAATTAATCAGCAAAAGCGAATTATCATCTTTAGGAATCAAAGAAAAGCTGGGCAACCGCAAATGCCCTTTACTTTCAAAGAATTCTAGATACTTTTCGCGGATTTCATTTAATCCAGTCCACTCCATATACTTTTTCTCCATCCTTTTATGATCATCTTAAAAAAGATAGACTCCTCCACCCACAATGGGACGGAAGAGTCCGTGGTACCACCCAAATTGCAACTGCCTTTTTAGGATCCAGACAGTTACCTCTTTTTTATCTTTAACGCAGATAAAACGCCTTTGCTCTCCGCAAGGAGCTCTGGGACGGCTCATTCTTTCTGTAACATTTCCGCCTCTCACCATACGGCAGAATCTCTGCACTGTCTTAAAAAGAATTATTTCCCTTCATCGCTTTTTATATCTTTTTAAATTATAAGCATTCCCGCGATAAAAGTCAATTCTTCGGATATAATTCGTCTGCAATTTCTTTAAAAACAGGGCCACAGGTTGCACCGCCTCCATCACCGTCTTCCGCCATAATGGTAACCACATATTTGGGGGACTCTGCCGGAAAGAATCCGGTATACCAGCTAATAACTTTTTCTTTATCTCCGTCATACTGCCCTGTCTGAGCAGTTGCTGTTTTTGCTGCTGCCTCTACAAAATCAGGTTTTCCTAGTTTACTAGTACCCTCTGACGCAGAAAGCTTCATGGCATCTTTCAGGATCAAGGATGTTTCTTGAGACATGACTCTATTTGGCTGCTGCACCGAATTTGTTGTCAAATTTCCACCCTGATCCACTGTTCCCAAAAAAGCCACCGGTTTTCTATAAAGTCCGCCGGAAGCAATCGCCTCCGTCATTGCCGCAATCTGAATGGGAGAAGCGGTCAATTCTCCTTGTCCAAAAGAAAAATTTGCGAGTGCTCTAGGAATTTTTAACGTGTCAAGTGAAGGCAGCGTTCCTGCAGAACTACGAATCCCCGGCAACAATTCATAAGAATCTCCAAATCCTAGGGAACGCGTCATTGATAAGAATTTTTCCTGAGGAACCTTCTGCATAAGTTGCACAAAGTATCCATTACAGGACTCCGAGATTGCTTTTTGAAGGTTCACTTTTCCATGTGCTTCTCCATTATAGCAAGCAAATGATTGTCCGTCGACTTCAATTTTTCCAGTACAGTCATATTCTTCATTTGGATCCGCACCATTTTCTAAAGCAGCCGCTGCCGAAACTAATTTAAACACAGATCCAACGCTATAAGATGAAATCGTGCGATCGAGCAACGGACTATTAGAAGCATTCATGACGGATGATACGTCATCGGGATTAAAATCAGGGCAACTGACAGAGGCTAACAGTTGGCCATTTTCTGCATCTAATACCACTGCTGCGCCTTTGCTGATCTTTCTATCCATTGCTTTTTGTGTAATTTTTTGAATATCTCGATCCAATGTAAGGGCAACTCCGGAAGAATCCTGCGACAAAGTATCCGTAATTTCAGCCGTTTCACTTGGAAGAATGTGTCCAAGAGCATCTACTCGATAGGTGATTTTTAGTTCTCCTTGGTTTTGAGTCAAAGAATCATCAAAAGCCTTTTCTGCCCCCGCAGCACCCATACCACCCTCATCTACATATCCAATTAAATGCGTTGCTAGCGCAGGGCTCGAATAGCGACTTTTAAGGGGAAAAACCGTCACTCCGGGCGCCGAAATGTTTTGATCCAGCTTCAGCAGAAAAGGATTTCGTTCCGTTAAAAGCTGGTAGACACTTTTAATTTTAGACTGCGGCAGAATTTTGCTCAACGCCGCCGCTGTTTCCGTACTGGGGGCAACTGCTGCAAGATATTCGGTGCTTCCTTCTGTCAGTGGCTTCAGCTTTCGGTCATAAATCATTCCCCGCTCTTTTCGAATCTGCAAGGTGTATTTTTGCTGATTGGAAGCTGCCTGTGCCAAAGTACCGTTCTGAATCGTCAGTCCATAGAGACGAATAATACAGATAGACAGGCCAATCATCAGAATTGTAAATAATGAAACTACTCTTTTTCCCATAAAAAAAGCACCTCCGAAGGATAGTTTTTCCACTTCGAAGGTGTTTTATGATCTATAATTCTATTTTATGAAAGTTTATGCCGTAAAAAAGCGCCGGGAGCAATCGGAATTTCTGTCTTCAAAAGCACTTTCATTTCTGCATGATTCGCATTTTGGAGAGGTTCTCCGTTCTCATCATAAAGTTCTGTCAACGGAAGAAGATATGGTGCTTTTCCGGGTTCCATCACATCTGCCGTTTCACCTGCAAAAAATCGGTTTCTCTGTTTTAAAACCGCCGTTCCATTTTCATAAGATTCGCAGACCGCAATCACTTCATATTCCCGAACATATCCGCCGCTTCCCAAATTTTGTCCGGGCTCCTGACCCAAATAAAAGCCATGAGAATACTCTCGGTGACTAATTTTATGAAGTTCTTCTTCCGCCCATGCAGTTAATGGAGTCCCATTCACAGCGTCTTCTAAAGCTCGCCGATATGCATTTGTAACAGCTGCCACATAATAAGGGGACTTTGCCCGCCCTTCTATTTTTAAGCTGGTAACACCAGCTTCCAAGAGCTGCGGAAGATAGTCGATCATACACATATCCTTCGAATTTAACAGATATGTTCCATCTTTATCTTCCTCAATCGGAAAATATTTTCCCGGACGTGTTTCTTCACATAAAGCATATTTCCAACGGCAGGGCTGTGCACAAGCGCCACGGTTAGCGTCTCTCCCGGTCAAATAGTTGGAAAGGAGACATCTTCCTGAAAAAGAAACACACATAGCGCCATGTACAAAGCACTCAATTTCGAGATCTTCTGGAATATGCGCTCGAATCTGCTTGATTTCTGGGATGGAAAGTTCACGAGCAAGTACCACTCTTGAAGCCCCCAGATGATAAAACGCATTTGCAGTTGCATAATTGGCAACTCCGGCTTGTGTAGAAATATGCAGTGCAACTTTCGGTGCATATTTCTTTGCCATCTCCATCACGCCAAAATCTGTCATAATAAATGCATCAACGCCTGCATCCTGTGCTTTTTCAAGAAATTTTGGAATCCGTTGAAGCTCCTCGTTTCTTGGGATGGTATTACAGGTAAGATAAACTTTAACTCCATGCGCATGCGCGAACTGAACTGCTTCTATTAGTTCTTCATCCCCGAAATTTTTAGACGCCGCACGCATTCCAAATTCTTTTCCAGCAAGATAAACAGCATTTGCCCCGTAACGAACCGCTTCCTGCAAACTTTCAAAATCTCCTGCAGGAGAAAGGAGTTCTGGCTTTTTTTTCATTAGAGCAGCCCCGCGGTCCGGAGATTTGCCTGATGCTCTGCATAAGTGGAAGCATAATAGGCTTGTCCTGTTGTCTGATTATGGCAGAAGTAATAATAGGAGGTCTTGTTAGGCTGCAAAGCTGCTTGAATTGCTTTCAGTCCTGGGTTACACACAGCACCCGCAGGCAGTCCTCGCAGCTGATAAGTGTTGTAATTACTCAGATAGGTGTCACGTTGATCTTCCGGAATATCATCTTTTGTTCGGTAAGGATAGTATTTCGTCGAATCGCAGTCCAGCGTATAGATATTCAGTGATTTACCGGAATTCAAACGATTGTGAAGGACAGAGGAAACATTATACATGTCCTCTTCATTTGCAGATTCCGCTTGGATAATCGAAGCCAATGTAATAATCTGATCCCATGTATATCCCTGATTTTTTGCCTCATCCTGCAGCTGCTGCGTAAATTGACTGTTTGCATTCTGCAGCATCTTTTGCACAATGTTCTGGACATCTTCATTTTGATAAAATTGATAGGTATCTGGGAAAAGATAACCCTCCAGCTTATAATATTTTCCAGAAACTCCGTTTAAATCATTAATCATCGTATAACTGGAGTCAAAAGCATCGGTATTTAGCTCTTTCAAAAAATCTTCCTGCTTGCAAATCCCGTTTTGTTCCAATAAGGCTCCCAATTCCATCGCATTGAGTCCTTCTGGGACCGTCACTTTTACAATATCCTTCCGGTTTACCGTGGACTGAATTGTATTAATGATTCCTTCATAATCCAAATCTGTTTTTACTTCAAAAGAGCCGTTGCGGTAACTACCGTCAGCTTTTCTGATCTTCGAATATAAGCAAAAGAAATCCGGTTCGTTAATCACACCGGCTTTCTTCAGAATTTGAGCAATTTGACGGGTCACTTCTTGATTACTCTGTTTTGCAGCAGAAATTTGCTGAAAAGATAAACCTTGAATATTATCTTGTGACATAGAAACTTCTTTTTCCGTCACAGATTCGGGAATTTCGACTGTCACGGTTGCTGAACTTCTTCCGATTGCAAGAAGATCATTCATTCCAGTCAGCATATATTTTGCCACAACTGCACTGACAATAATAATCATGGCCCACCAGATCAAGCGGAAAAAGCGGCGATTTTCCTTCCGTTTCTGATAATTTCGTCTTTTATGTGCTTGTTTAGACCGCTTTTCTTCACCGGCCTCTCTGGCCGCTTCTGCACGGACGGCTGCATCTCCACTGAAACTATTCAGAGATTCATCATCCTTCTGCTGTTTCTCTTTCTCGTCGTTCATGCCTTACCTCCAGCAAACTTTTCATGTGATATGCGCCTGATATATTTTTCGGTGACTAACACATCGACCGGCCGATCATAATAGCCATGCGGTAAATTCCACTGTACACAGGCACTATAGCACAGTCCTACCGTATCCCCTGCAAATTTCATCAAAAAACGGTCATAATAGCCTTTTCCATAGCCAAGCCGAAATCCATTTGAATCAAAGCTAAAGCCAGGGACAATACAAAGTCCCTGCGAAAAATCTGTAATTTTACGGCATTTTTCCGGAAGTGGTTCCAAGACCCCAAAATTTCCGGGCGTAAGATCATCAAATGAATGAATTTCATAAAATTCCATTTCATTATTCTCAATGCAGCGAGGAACTGCTACCGATTTATGCTGACTAAGCGCCGTAGCAATTAAAATATGTGTATCAACTTCAATGGGTTTACTAACATAAGTAAAAATCAACTGACTTTTACGATATGCGGGCAATTTCCATAAGCGCTGATGCATTTCGTAGTCTAAAGCCTTCTTTTGAGAAGAATCCAGATTTTCCCGATATTTCCTGTAATGCTGCCGCAGACTAATTTTCAGCGCTTTAATATTCTTCACCGGCATTGAATTGATTTTTTAACATCGAGAGCTTTTTTGCTCCCGCAAAGAGCTTCGATTAGCTGCAACGAAAAATCGAGAGCAACCCCGGCGCCTTTTGCCGTGATGAACTGCCCGCTGCACACCACAGATTCACTGCCAACTTTGCAACCAAGATCTTTTTCGTAGCCCGGATAACAAACCGCTGTGTGATTTTTCAAAAGGCCCCAATGCCCCAAGATAGATGGCGCCGCACAAATTGCAGCAATAAAGCTCCCCTTTTGAATAGCGTTCAGCACCGCTTTTTTGACTTCTTTAGACGCTTCCAAATTGAGTGTCCCCGGCATTCCCCCGGGAAGGATCACCATTTCCGTCGAATCGGAATATGGGGCTAGTTCTTCCGTTGTTATATCAGTCATAACAGAAATTCCATGGGAACCTGTAACTTGTTTTTTCCCAACGCCAACCATTTTAATTTCACGTTTTGTACGACGCAGCAAATCTACCGGTACCAATGCTTCCGTTTCTTCAAATCCATCCGCCAAAAAAAGAAGAATCATATCTGTTAACTCCTTCCAAGCAAAATTCAATCCATCGCCAATCCAAGATATCCGCCCTCAACTTCGGAAAGCGTTTTTTCTTTAAGAGCCTTTCCCATTCCAAATGGAATTTCGAGCTGAGAAAGAGGGCCTATTGGCATTCTTAAATGATAAGTCTTCGCAGGCATTTTAGCAAGCACTGATGCCATAAGCTGAGGAAAATCCGATTGAGAGGACATTAGCTCTGAAATCTGACAATCATCGTTTTCCATATAAGCAAGTGCGTAAGCATTTTTCTGCGCAATTAAATGAGACCCATAAATCTCACCAAACCGAACCGCTCTCCAAAATCCCTGTTTGTTCCAAAGCATAGACCCCGGAACTTCTCTCAAAATATGATTTCGAACCTCATTGAGCTTTGGAATGTCCGGTAAATTATTTTGCGGCAAAAAGCCATCGGAAATTTTCTTCAACTCTTCATAAGAAAAGTCTGCTTTTCCCACTTTAAAACAAGTACTGTAACCCGAAAGCTCATAAAAATGATAAAGCCCCTCATTTGCAGGCAAAATAACAGAGTACCAATCTCCTCTTTCAAATCCAACCTGTTCGGCCTTACTAAGCAGTTGTTTCATTAGCCCTCGCCCACGATACTCCGGAAGAGTTGCACAGGCAAAGACATACTGAGCAGATACCTTTTGATCATTTCGAAGAGAAATCCCCCCCGGAAGCATTTGCAGCATCGAAACCAGTTTTCCCTCTTCTACCACTACAAGGCATTCTTCAGGATGAAAAAAATTCGTAAAATAAAATTTTGCCGCTCTTTTTTCTTCCTGAAACGCAATCTGCCAAAGAAAAATTAAATCTTTTAGCATAGACCAATCAGCAAAGCGAATCATTTTGCGGGCTCCTTTAATGATACTGCATATTTCTGCAGTAAAAAGGCTGGTTGATAAGAAAGCTTTGCTTTCCTTAAGCCTTCTAATCCCATATCTTCCTCACGGTTTACATAATCGTATTGTTCCAAATGACGTTGGGCAAATTCATGATTAATCACTGCATAAAGGCCATCATATGGAAGTGCTTTTTCAAAATGCAGCAAAAACACCTTGGCGTTGATCTCTTCTCCAATTGTAAAAGCAGCCGGCTTTTCATTTACATAAATCAATCCGCCTTGCAAATGAAGTGCCTCAAAATTTTGAAATGCTTTTTCCAACGCTTCCATCTCTGCTTCAGGTCCATCATTATCCTGTTTCCATTTTATCGCAATTTCGCGGCAATCATTCATGTTATCCCCAGTAATCTCTTCATAACGCCATGCGTAAGAACGCTCAAATTTAGCGATGTGATTCCGCTTGCTGTGATATTTTCTCCCTGATAATGTGATCAAATCCTTTGTAGAGTAAATATAATCGGAGCCATTCCGATCAAAGTCGTATTCAAATCTTCCTGGAAAATCACGCTGCAGTTCTTCTATGCCTGGCTGCGTAATTCCCCACATTTTAAATGGAATCTTTTTTTCTTTTGCGTCTTCAATTAAAAGTTCCATTCCTTCATAGGGATTCTCCCCAATTGGAAAATTATACGCACAGCAATGCTTTCCAGAACAAAGAAAAACAAAATTTTCATGTTGACAAATTTTTGAATGATAAGTATGATTCCACAAAAACAGCGTTCCAAAAGCTGCTTCACTGCCCATCCATCCGCTTTGAGACAAAATGGGCTGTAACCATATTCGATCTTCCAACGTAGGATAATTAAACGATAGCATATGCTGAAAACTCCTTATTTATCTTTTGGGCCATCTCGCGGTGAATTTCTTCCGGAGTACGCAAGCGGCCATTTTCCACACAATGTATAATCTGCCATTTGAGAGTCTGAGCCGCAAATGCAGCTGACTCACGGCAGGCATGCTGAAAAGAACAATCTTTCTCATGGATATCCTTCTGACTTTCATCCCCATGATATCTCTCATTTAAAAGCTGCTCTGATACTTCTTCGGGCATTTCCAAATAAAAAGTCAGATTCGGCTTCGGCAGTCCCAATTTTTCATATTCATAGTCTTCCAGCCATTTGAGGAATTCGCCCCATTTTTCTTTTTCAACCTTCGGAAGCTGAAAAACCAAATTGCTGGTTGTATAGCGATCCGCAATAATCAGGTCTCCCCGATCATACGCTTTTTTCCAATAACGCCTATAAGAAGCAAATCGGTCTACCGCATAAAAAGACGAAGCCGCATAAGCATTGACATCTCCCGGTTGATTTCCAAAATCACCGTTAAGATACATCTTTACAAGAGACGAGGAAGGACTTTCATAGTCTGGAAAAGAAATCTTCTGAAATACTATTTTCCGGGAAGACAGTGCTTCGCAAAGAAGCTTTGTCTGTGTTTCTTTTCCGCTTCCATCCAAGCCTTCTATTGCAATCAGTTTTCCAGCCAATTATTCTTCCCCGATTCCTTTAAAATACGAGCGCACTTCCTCTGCTTTTCCGCAGGACATTTTCCCCTCGGAACAAGCTCCCCGCACACAAGAAGGTCCTGAAACAGCAAAAAGATCCGGGGCAACTTTTTTAACAAGTGCCAACATCTGAATTGCTACATCACGAATCTCCCACTGTGCTCGATTACAACAACGCAAAGAAAAGAAGTGACGAAGGCTGCGTGCATTCATGGTACAAATCATCTTTGTCGTGCAGGCATTTGGAAGGACGAAACGTGCGTCTTCAATCGATTGTTTTTGAGCTTTAGAAGCCGCTTGTTTGGGAGAAAAACCTTTAGAGAGCCACTCCTTTTCATGCTTCTCTTTTAAAAGAGCTGTCAGATGCTCATAATGTTCCTGATCTTCTTCCATTGCTTTCAAAAATTCTTGTTTTGCTTCCGGAATAGATTCGATTTCCGGCGGAATCACATATTCAAAATGAGATTCTGCAACATATCTTTGGCTCTGAACACTGAAACTTGCAATCCGGTGCCGAGTGATCTGAGCCATAAGAGAACGAGAAACGCCTTCAATGCCAAAAGTAAAAGAAGCATGTTCAATTGGACTATCATGGCCTAAATCAGCCAGCATTTTCACAAAATGTGAAATTTTCTCTTCGTCAAGCCCTTCCTGAATATTTTGAATGTTTGTCGGAGAATAGCAAAGTTTCGCTGCACTGGCGACGAGCTTTTCAGGCATAGGTGTATAGCAAAGCAATGTAACTGTTGCCACCGAAAGGCCTCCTTTTGATATCTATTTTCCCATTTTTATTTTTATTATATCAAATTCCGACTACTCATTCAACCTAAAATTCTTTTTATAAAGTTTCGCACCATTTTTCGAAAATCTCATAAGATGGGATAAGCGAACTCCATGATGCTTTGATAGGAGGATTTTATATGCAACAAAACAATGAAGTACAGCAAAACGGCTGTTTTAAAGAAGCCGTCTGTGTTGATGCTCAGCGCGTCTACGACTCATGCAGTTCTAAAGACTGCCTGGAAGATCTACAGGTATTCTTTGCTACCAGCAAGCGCCCTACGATAGAGCACTGTGCAAGTGTCCGTCTGCGCAATGTGGATGTGATCACAACTTATGTCAATATGGAGCCAGTCCCATTTAACAAAGGCTTTTATTCCGTTGATATGACCTTTGTGTTTGACGTTTGCGTTGATGTCTATACGGCACCAGCTTCCTGCCCTATTCCGGTACACGGGCTTTCCCTGTTCACCAAAAAGGCAATTCTTTATGGCAGTGATGGAAATGTAAAACTCTTTACATCCGGTCATCCTTGTGATGATAGCGTTCCACCGGAAAATGGAAAAGTTCTTCCGAAAGCTGTTGTACAGGTTGCGGATCCTGTGGGCCTCTCTGCACGGGTCTGCGATGCTCGCCCCGGATGCAACTGCGGCTACCAGGTACCAGAAGAAATCAGCAAACAATTTGGCGGAGACTTTGATACGGAATGCGCAAGGAACATCTATATTACAATCGGATTGTTCTCAATTGTACAAATTGTACGCAACGTTCAGATGCTGATCCCAGCTTATGATTTTTGCTTCCCAGCAAAAGAATGCGCCAACAGCAACAGTGATGATCCCTGCGAAATGTTTAAGAAGATCGACTTTCCTACCGACGAATTTTTCCCGCCCAAAGCCAGCGAGTGCGGATGCAATAAGGATTCTAACTAAAAGAAAGAAGCGGCAGACTTCTAAAATCTGCCGCTTCTTTTTTTATTCTTTTGTCAAGCGAGCAAAATTCGCCATCAGTTTTTTTGTTCCAATGGAATCAAATGCAATTTCAAGAAGCATATCATTTCCCATTGGACTAACAGACAATACCATTCCATGCCCAAAAGTCTTATGGCGCACTGAATCCCCGGGGGCAAACGTTACACCTGTGGGATGGCTCTTCAAAGACTGCGAAGGGCCAAATTTTCGTGAAGCTACTGTATCTGCTCTCTGACTATCCTTTCTGGAAATTGGGAGAGCTGTTCCTTCCTCAGGCTTTTTCCAAGATCTTGACTCTGTCTTTTCGGTCAATTCCGCCGGGATCTCTTCCAAAAAGCGACTGGGACGATTCCGCTGAGTGGTACCAAATATCATCCGGTTATTCGCATGCAGGATATAAAGCTCTTCCTTTGCCCTGGTAATCGCCACATAAGCAAGGCGCCTCTCTTCTTCGATCTCGTGCGGATTATAAATTGCCTGCATGCCCGGAAAAATCCCCTCTTCAAATCCCGGTAGAAATACGATTGGAAATTCCAGTCCCTTCGCCGAGTGCATCGTCATCATAACAACGGAATCGGCCTCTCCGTCATAATTATCAATATCCGTCATCAGAGAAACTTCTTCAAGGAATCCTTCCAGAGAAGCTTCTTCCCCATTATCTTCTTGATACTGCTGCAAATTGGAGCTTAACTCATTGATGTTTTCCAGCCGTTCCTGTGCGCCTTCTTCCACACCGACCTTCAGACTTGCTATGTAATCAGTCTTGTCTAACATTAATTCATAAAGTTCTTTAAGACCAATCTTGGGATCTTTTGCCGCCTGTATCAGTTCATTCATCATGATGGAAAACTGCTGAAGTTTCGGAGCCGATCTGCTTAAAGAAGGATACTGGTCTGCATTCTCAATCACCGAAAATAGGGACTGATCCAATGCAGCTGCAATTTCGGCTGCCTGTGTAATTGTTTTATCTCCAATACTGCGTTTTGGCTGATTGATAATTCTTCTCAAACGAATTTCATCATTTGGATTATTGATTACGCTTAGATAAGAAATCATATCGCGAATTTCCTTGCGTTCATAGAAGCGGAGTCCGCCGATAATCCGGTAAGGAATTCCTGATTTTACGAAATGACGTTCCAAAGTACTGGACTGCGAATTCATACGATAAAGGATCGCATAATCGCTGAATTTTCTTTCTTTTGCAACACCGTCCAGAATCTCTTTCGAAATGTAATCCGCCTCATCCTGCTCACTTAAAGCAGAATGTACATGGACCAAACTCCCGGCAGGATTCTTTGTCCAAAGAGTTTTTCCTTTTCTTTCGGTATTATTGGAAATAACCGCATTTGCTGCATTCAAAATAGTCTGTGTAGAACGATAATTCTGTTCCAGACGAATTACCTTGGCGTTTGGAAAAGTCTTTTCAAAACTCATGATATTTTCGATGGTAGCCCCGCGGAATTTATAAATGCTCTGATCATCATCGCCGACCACACAGAGATTTTGGTTCTTTTGTGCAAGCAGTTTGATTAATAAGTACTGCGCATGGTTGGTATCCTGATACTCATCCACCATGATATAACGAAATTTATTCTGATAATATTCCAAGACATCTGAATGTTCCGAAAGCAATTTGACAGCATTACAAATCAAATCATCAAAATCCATCGCATTTGCTTCCTTTAAACGGCGCTGATAAAGTTCATACGCCTTTCCGATGGAAAGCAGACGATTATCGTTTCCAGCAGCCTTCAAGTAATCTTCGGGAGAAATCACGCTGTCCTTTGCATGAGAAATCTGATTGAGAACCGTCTTAATCGGAAGGATCTTCTCATCAATATGAAGCTCTTTCAGGCACTCTTTCATCAAACGTTTACTATCGTCAGTATCATAAATCGTAAAATGATTGCTATACCCGATTTTATCGCCATAACGGCGCAAAATTCTCGCACAGGTTGAATGAAACGTGCTGGCCCAAATTTCATTTCCGTCTTCTCCAAGCATAGACATCAGCCTGTTTTTCAGTTCCCCTGCGGCTTTATTCGTAAACGTAATCGCCAGGATCTGGTACGGATAGCATGATTCAGCTGCCAAATGAGATTGAATTGTCTGCGGAACCTCTTCTCCATTTTCCAGCGCAGAAGCGAGCGTTTGTTCCTCTTCTTCTGTAAAAGACCGCTGAAACCAATCACTGTGATATGCGTTTCCAAACCGGATCAAATTAGCGATTCGGTTGACCAAAACAGTCGTCTTTCCACTGCCTGCTCCCGCTAGAATTAAGAGTGGTCCTTTTACACAAAAGACCGCCTCTTTCTGTCGATCATTCATCCTTGAAAACTGTTTTTCCAAAAATTCTTTTCTTAATTGTTCCCTACTTTTACTCATACAATCCCTCCGTGAATGAAAGGCCCGCACGCATTACGTGTGCGAGCCTTTCTCTCTATAATAATCATATCATCAATTATCTAAGAATACTTAAAAAGGTTCCGGCCACCACCGCAGAATAAATGATTCCGGCCGCATTCGGCCCCATAGCATGTGTCAAAAGGAAGTTTTCAGGATTTTCCTCCTGCCCCACTTTCTGTGAAACACGCGCTGCCATCGGTACTGCTGATACCCCTGCCGAACCAATTAAAGGATTGATCTTTCCATGCGTTGCCCAGCACAAAATTTTCCCAAAAAGGATCCCTCCGGCTGTTCCAATTTTAATAGCTATCAGCCCCAGCAAAATAATCCCTAGTGTCTGTGCATTCAAAAAAGCTTTTCCAGTAGCTGTTGCGCCAACTGTAACACCTAAAAGTACAACCAAAATAGTCATCAACGTATTCTGAATGGTATCGGGCAGTTTCAAGGTTGCACCGAATTCACGCATCAAATTTCCAAGCATCAGCATTCCAACCAATGGAGCCGCATCCGGCAAAAGCAGCGCAACTAAAATTGTAATAATAATTGGAAACAGTATTTTTTCCAATTTAGAAACAGGTCTTAACTGTGTCATCACAATCATGCGCTCTTCTTTTGTTGTCAGTAGGCGCATAATCGGTGGCTGAATCATTGGAAGGAACGCTATATAAAAATAAGTAACAACTGCAATCGGCCCCAAAAGCTCCGGTGCCAGTCGATTGGCCACAAAAACTACGGTTGAGCTGTCTGCTGCTCCAATCATTCCAATGGAACCAGCTTGACGAAGTGTAAATGAAAGGCCCGGAATTCCGAGATTCCCAATTAATACAGCTACGATAAAGGCTAAAAAAACACCAAGCTGTGCTGCAGCTCCCAGAATAAGACTTTTGGGACTCGCAATCAAAGGTCCAAAATCCGTCATAGCACCAATACAGAAAAAGATCAGCGGCGGATAGATTCCTAACTTTACACCTTGATAAAGATAGTAAAACAAGCCTCCTGCTTGAGATACCTGTACATATTCTGCACCATTCATTGTGACGATAGGATACATAACGTTTACTCCGGGATGTGCTGCCATATACTGCATCAACGGCTGCATTTCGGATGAAGGTGCTGCCATAATCCCGGGAAATACATTGACTAAAAGCATTCCAAATGCAATCGGAAAAAGCAGTAAGGGCTCAAATCGCTTTGCCACTGCAAAATAAAGCAATATGCAGGCAATCCCAATCATTATGTAATTTTTCCAATCATTAGAGGCAAAGCCGGAAGAACTAAACATATTTTGAACCGAATTCCATAGGCCCTGTAAAATTCCCATACAAACGACCTTTCTTTATGATACAAACAAGGTCTCTTAAATATATTTAAAATGGACGCGTATTTTGGAAAATACCTGCCTGAGCCCATGCTGAACGTAAACGACGGCTTTTATGTTCTGTCTGATATCTACTGGATTTCTGCGGTTCTACTGAACGACTTACGTTCTGCACTGCAACTTCTGCTCCATATATTGTATAAACTGCTCCTGAAATTGCTGCCAAAACTTCTCCATGAATCTGTGCCTCTCGGGAGCTGGCTAATTCCGTCTGCGCTGCTGCAGAAAGGACCGCCAAAATTTCTCCGGGAACCTGCTGATTTGAGGTAAAAGGCCGATTCATTGTCTGAACTGCCACGGATGGTTCCTCCTTTCCCTTCTGAATGGAACTCTTTTCTGGTTCTTCACAACTCTTACAAGATTCTTCAGGACCTTGTTTAAGCTTCTGTACACTTGAATATGCTTTCATCACTAAGAGTAAAAGAACCAAGACAGCAAAAACGATCACAATACCAGTTAACAAAACGGTAACTGAAATCTGATTATCATTTACTGATGATTCTAATCTCATACACTTTTTACCCCCAAAAATGATGTTAGGCAAATCAATTTTCTGTGTTGTGATTAAAAAAAGAACCGCGTTTATTATAACCGATTCCAAAAATGATTTCAATGAAATTCTATTTTAAAGTCCGAAAGGGCTCTTTAACCTTCAAAGTAAAATCGTCTATTTTCCATTGATTCTTTCTAAAAAAATGCTATAATAAAATTTATAAAACCATGAAAGGCAGTTTTTAAAATGACAAGTGATGAATTTCGCCATTCATTTAAAGGCAGCAAATATAATCTTGGGTTGGCCGTTTACAGCTGTGGGATTCAGCGCTGTGCTCCCAATCATTCTTGGGGGCCTGCCATCCGTGACCACTATTTAATCCATTATATTGTCAGCGGATACGGTACTTTTTCCGCCGAAGGAAAGAGTTGGCGTCTTTCTGCCGGACAAGTCTTTCTGGTAAAACCAAACATAATTGCTTCTTACCGCGCAGACTCGGATTTTCCATGGGAATACTGCTGGGTTGGTTTTAACGGAAGTGATGCTCCTCATCTGATGGAACAGACCGGTCTTCTGAGCGGTGGCCCTGTTTTTGATTGTGGAAAAGAAAACTCCTGCAAAGATCTGATCATGAAAATCATTTCAGTTTCGGGGTCTGGAGATAGTAATGAAGCCAAAATGGAAAGTTGCCTCTTATGGTTTTTGTCCTATCTAATGGATCACTTCGGAAAAAAAGCAGATACTTGTGAATCCGGATTTCACTATGTTCAGAAAGCAATGCGCTTTATTGACCGCAGCTATTCTATGCCGATCGGAATCGGCCAGATCGCAGCAAGCGCAGAAATTTCACGCAGTCATCTTTATCGACTCTTTGTACAATATCTGAAAATGCCGCCCAATGAATATTTGACCCACTATCGCCTACAAAAAGCACTTTTTTTCTTGAAAGAGAAAAAGTTAAGTGTAGGCGAAGCTGCATATTCCGCTGGGTTTTCTGACCCTTTATACTTTTCCCGGGTTTTTAAAAAGCATATGGGATTCCCACCCAGTCAATATATTAAGAATCCAATCATAGTAGAGGAGGAATCATAAATGAGCAAACCAACCGAGCGAATTTCCGAATGGTCTCAAAAAATTGAAAATTATCAAGCAGTCTCATGGGACCGACTTCCTGAAATTTATCTCTATATGGATCAAGTCCTTACTTTTATGGAAAAACAACTCTCTCTATTTGAACGGGATGAACACGCAGGACTGCTTTCTTCCAGTATGATTAATAACTATGTAAAGGCAGGGGTTCTACCTCGCCCAAAATCAAAAAAATACAATCGTTCTCACCTTGCTCTTTTGACAATTGTCTGTCTTTTAAAACAAGTCCTTTCCCTTCAGGATATTCACGCTCTCTTAAAAACATCACTTGACACCCAAAGTGAAAGTCAACTTTACAACGCTTTTTGTAAAGCGCAGAAAACATCGATTGAAGAAGTGTGCAAAAGAGTTGATAGTGCTGCTCAAGAAGGAGACTCAACATTGACAAAGCTTGCAATGGATCTCTCAATTGAAGCAGATGCACGCAGAGTAGCAGCTGAACGAATCTTGAGCGAACAGCAAAAGGGGACCATTGAAAAAAATCTTGACAAATAACCCTCGGAACGATTGGCTAAATAAAGTATTCTTTTCATGATCTAAAATTAAAAACACCAAGATGTATAAGAAATGAAAATCAAATTTGCCCATTTGAAAAACTCTTGCGCTCATTGTTTTTTGGGTCTCATAAGAGGGACCTTCAAAAAAATGCAAGAATGAATTGATTTTAAATGAAAGCTATGCTATAATAATTTCATATTTGCCGCCATGGTAAAGCTAATGGATATAAAAAGCTTAAAATAGATATGCCGCTGTGGTGGAATCGGCAGACACAAGGGACTTAAAATCCCTCGGTAGCAATACCGTACCAGTTCAAGTCTGGTCAGCGGCACCAAATCGTTTCGATAGGAATGAGCATTTCGCTCCTATTGAAACGATTTTTTTATTAGGCATTGACAAATAAAGGTCTCTCATATATAATCATGTAAACTATCAGTTTACTTAATTGCAACGTTATGAAATTTGAGGTGCATCAATGGGATACAACGATAGAAAACGACAAGAGAAAGAAATCAAGCAAAAAGATATTATCGATGCTGCAGAACGAGTCTTTTTTTCCAAAGGGTTTGAAAATGCATCGATGGATGAAGTAGCCAAGGAAGCAGAGTTTAGCAAACGAACTGTCTATCTCTATTTCAACAGCAAGGAACAAATTTATTTTGAGGTTATGATCAGAGGGTACCGATTGATGATTCAAATGATTGAAAACAGTTTCCAAACGAAACCACCGCGGAACGCCTTAGAAGAATTGCACAACATCTTTTTCACCTTTTTTGAGTTCAGCCGAGATTACCCGGAATATTTTAAGGCAATCATGGAATATGAAACAAAAGATTCGAATAATCAGCTTAGCGTGAAGAACGAATCCAAAGCAGAATGCTATCGGTTAGGCGAGACGATTTTCGGGTATCTTTTTCATGCACTGCAAAAGGGCGTTGCAGAAGGAACCCTCCGCAGTGGACTTGATACCGAACAAGCTGCCTTAATTTTATGGGCATGTACAATCGGAGTTTACAACACGGGAAAGAAAAAAGGTGATTATCTAAAAAATTATCATGGTGTTGACCCCAATGAGTTTATATCACAATCCTTTCAGTTGATTATGCAACTGATCGACAGAAATGGAGAAAATAAAAATGAAAAAGGCGCTTAAAATAGGAAGCTTTATTTTAGCTGGCATTGCTGTACTATGTCTCATCTTAATAATTATACTTTACTGTATTAGTGGAGGATCTATGAAGCAAACATATATGGAACCTTGGTCAAAAAATTATGCTGAAAAGTATTCTGATGTAAGAGTACGCCTTGCTGCCGCCGGATTGCTCGCAGCGAGCAATCACAATATGCAGCCCTGGAAAATAAGCCTCGACGAATCTGATCCCATGGTATTTTATCTTTATGCCGACAGCTCACGTACAACGAAAGAAGTCGATCCCTATGCCAGACAGATGATGATTTCACAGGGAACGTTTCTAGAATATGCTGCTGTGGCGGGTGAAAAAGAAGGTTACCGTGCGGATATTTCCCTTTTCCCAGACGGCACATACGACGAATCTAATCTTGCAGAAAGTATGGATTCAAAGCCGGTCGCAAAGATTACACTTACAAAGACACAGCCCCAAAGCAGTACACTTTATGACACCCTTTTTCTTCCGGATACCAACAGAGACGCTTATCAGCCGGAAAAGCTAACTGACTCGCAGATCTCGGCTCTCGAATCACTTTCCTCTATGAATAACGTTTCCATCAAACTGTATCAAGATCAGGAAAATCTCAATAATATCGGAAATTTCGCCTTGCAAAGTGCAACAATTGAGGCAGGCGTCACCCGTGTAATGGATGAATCAAACGCCATTTTTCGAGCGAACGAATATCAGAAAAATGAATACCGCTACGGCTATTCAGTAGAAGGACAAGGCACTTCCGGTTTCATGAAAGATATTTTGCAGGGACTGGTTACGCTCTTTCCATCCATGAACACAGGAAAATCCGCCTCTCAGAATTTTATTAACTCTACCAAAACATCCGTGGAACACACTCCAGCATACGCTATGATCATAACCACTGGAAATAATCGCCTTGAGCAAGTTGAAAGCGGGATGATTTACAGCAAACTAGTACTGACTGGACATACACTAAACTTAGCGATGCAGCCTCTAAGCCAAGTACTGGAAGAATATCCCGAGATGGAGTCTCCCTATACTGAATTTAAAGAGGCTTATACACCGGATGGCGGTACCGTACAGATGCTTTTCCGTGTTGGTATTGCTACAAAAAGTGTTCCATTGAGTATGCGGCGTGACGTGCAAGATCTTATAAAATCCAATTAAGCAGGCTTAACCTGTATAAAAATGCTCCTCACAAATGTGGGGAGCATTTTTTATGTTATATATCCGAGAAGATTGTAAATGCGGGTCATATAAACAAATAGAAATAATTATTTTAAGCCATAATCGAGTCCCAATTAAGTTTGACATCATAAGAAAAAAGTGCTAGATTTACTAAATGATAATGAATTGCATTTGCATGTACGTCGGTTTACAAAAACTCGATACTAAACTTGGAGGGACACATGAATACAAAAATCGGCATTATATCCGGATTCTTGGGAGCCGGAAAAACGACTCTGGTACAAAAGCTATTAAAAGAAACTCTGTCAAATAAAAAAGTCGTACTTATAGAAAATGAATTTGGTGAAATCGGTATAGATGGCAAAATTTTGAAACAGACAGGAGTCGAGGTTCGGGAAATTAATTCAGGCTGCATCTGCTGTACCCTTGCAGGAGATTTTAGTAATGCGCTACAAGAAGTAATCCACAAATATAATCCAGATCAAATCTTAATCGAGCCTTCCGGCGTAGGAAAGCTTTCGGACATTCTTCTCTCCTGCAAAGAAAAGGCTGAGATCAACTTTTGCATTACAGTTGTAAATGCACTGAAATACAAAATGTACTCTAAAAATTTCTCTGAATTCTTTTTTGACCAGATTGAAAACGCAAATACAATTTTCTTAAGCCGGACACAAAAAGCTGAATCTAATCAGTTACAGGGCGTGGTGAAAAGCATTCGGCAACATAACCCGAAAGCTGCTATCCTCACAACACCGTGGGAACAAATATCAGCTGACAGAATGATAGAGATTGCTAAAAATGGAATTCCTTTGCTGATCAAAAAAGAAGGACTACATAAACATCATCATGCTGATGATCTTTTCGAAGTTTGGAGTGCGGAAACGCCGAACCTTTTTTCTTCTGAATTTTTGGAATCCGCACTTAAATCATTGCCTAAATGTGGGACTATTCTTCGGGCAAAAGGGTTGGTTGCTTTAAATAACGGTAACTGGTGTCAATTTGACTATGTGCCTGACGAAAAGAATATTCAAAAAGCAGAGCCGGATTTCACAGGGCGAATCTGTGTCATCGGAGAAAGTCTAGATATGCCCGGACTCGCCGCATTATTTCAGGTATGATTTATGACAAAAATTGAAGTATTTTGCGGGTTTCTAGAAAGTGGAAAAACAACTCAGATTCAACATATTTTGGAGCAGAACTACATTGAAAGCTACGAAAAAATTCTAATTTTGCAATGTGAGGACGGAGAAGCTGAATTATGTCTGTCAACTGCCAAAAATAAAAACGTGCTATTAAAGCAGATCGACCAGAAAGAAAAACTATGTTACGAACTTTTTCACAAAATTAAATCGGAGCTAAATCCAGATTTGATTCTCATCGAATATAACGGAACCTGGCCAATTGAGATTCTGCTTTTCCTACCAATGCCAAAGGGCTTCAAAATGGACCAAATCTTTTTTTGCGCCAATGCTTCTACATTTGATTTTTATATCAAGAACACCGGTGGACTGATGGCCAATCAACTCAGCAATGCTGACGCAGTGCTTTTTAACCGTGTTTCAGGGAATACAAAGTTATTAAAAAGTACAATTCGAAATTTGAATCATTCCTCTTTCGTCTCTTTTAACAAAGAGACGGAGGATTCTTTTTTTAAAGAACTGCTTGACCCTGAAACATTCCAAAAAAATAGGTCCCAGCAAAAAAGTTACCAGCTAATTTTTTCTGCTTTGATTGTTTGCACTTGTATCCTGTTAGTAATTATTTTTCATTCCTCGCAGTTTTATAAATTTATTCAAAGCATGAACATGATTTTTATCGGTATTCTGATGCAAGCTGTTCCGTTTCTGCTGATTGGAGCTTTTGTTTCCGCCTTACTGCAGGTGTTTCTTCCCGACAAAACGCTGGTCAAGCTGTTTACCGCACATCAATGGCTTGGATTTCCGATTGCGATGATTCTCGGATTTTTTCTCCCGATTTGCGACTGCGGTATCGTGCCCATTGCGTCGAGGTTAACGCAAAAGGGCGTCCCTTTACCGGAAGCGATGGTCTTTATGCTTGCAGCACCGGCAATCAATCCCATTACTATTTTATCCACCCTATATGCCTTTCCAGGTCAACCACAATACGCATTCTACCGGATTGGCTTTGGTCTTCTCATATCCCTGATCGCTGGTTTGATTTTAAGACTAACCAACCAAGAAGCCCCTCTTATCCTCTCCGGTGGATCTGCGGCAACCTGTTCCTGCGCATCAAACAGCTGTCCTCCCCCACATTCCGGGAAATTAGGAAAAGTAGAATCTATTTTCATAATTGCAGGGCAGGAATTTCTTGGAATGGGTCGCTATATTATTGTCGGTTCCTTTTTATGTACCGTTCTTCAGCAAATAATACCGGCATTTCTGTTTCAAAGTACGGGAACGGTTATGGCTATGATCGCCCCCATTTTTCTGATGCTGTTGGCAGCTTTTTTCATGTCGGTCTGCTCTACTTCAAATGCATTTATTGGGAGAAGCTTTTTAAATGTATTTCCGCCGGTTGCCGTACTTGCTTTCATTGTTATGGGACCTATGCTGGACTTATCAAATTTGTTTCTTCTGAGCGCCAACTTTAAAAAAGAATTTGTAGCCCGTCTCGCGGGAATTCTTTTTGTCACAGGCCTTTCCATTTTTTTGCTGCTTTCCTTATCACTGAAAGGAAGGGCGTTATGAAACAAAAAATAAACTTAGAAACACTTTTGGAATCAATTATTTGTTTTTTGTTATCCGCCTTGCTTTTTTATGCATTAATTTCTGACAAAGTCGCCAATTATGTACACCCTCGCATTAACGGCTATCTCTGGTTTGTAGCAATCGCTTTACTGATCATTTCTAGCGTATTTTTACCCTCCGCTTTTACTCCAAAACATAATGCCAAACCCGGAAAATATTTTTTGTACTTTGTCCCCATTTTATTTGTCATCCTGATTCCTGCAGGAACCGTACAAAACAAAGCAATTTCATTTGGCAGCACCTCCGCTGTAGGAATAGCAACAGCTTCTGCTGGAACCTCACCGCAAAATAATGGAACTATTACCCCAGTCAACCCTTCGTCAAATAGTATCAGAAATCCTACAACATCCTCTGCTCTTTTTCTTCCAAAAGAAGACAGCGATGGGATCATCACAATTCAGGACGAACAATTTGCAAATTGGTATCAGGATATTAATCAGAACATGAATCAATATGATGGAAAAATATTAAAATTTAAAGGACAAGTCTTTCGAACAAAAGACTTTGCAAAAAATGAAATGGTTCCTGTACGATATGCCATGGTCTGCTGCACCGCCGATTTGCAGCCATGTGGTATTCTCTGCAGAGGTGATGAGGTAACACAGTATCAGGATAACGAATGGGTATGGGTCACAGGGAAAATTAAAATTGAAAAATACAAAAGTCAAACAATGCCAATATGCTATGTTACAAAAATAGAAAAAACAGAAAAAGCCAACGACGACTATATTTATTTTACTTACTATTGATCTTTTATCAGAAAAATTAGTAATCAGATTTTATCTAGCTTTAAAATTCAAAAAAGCACCGAAAGCAATAGCTTACGGTGCTTTTTAAGTGACTCATTGGTTTGTCTTTTTATTAGGACAAGCTATCATAAATTTCACTCAGATTTGATTTCATGCGGTCCAGATAGGTTTTGTCATCTTCGTTGCTTTCAATCGTATAGATTTGTTCAACCTTTGCGCCAACTTGATCAGCAAGTGTCTGAGAAACAGCAGGACTAACCATATCTTCAACAAAAATTGTTTTTACATGATTCTTTTTGCAGTAATCCACAAGTCCTGCCAGCTTCTGTGCGCTTGGTTCTCCTTCTGCAAATACGTCTTCTACGCTGTTTTGCTCTAATCCAAAATCTCTGCACAAATAAGCAAAAGCGGCATGGCCGGTCACAAAACTCTTGTTTTGAACAGCTTGAAATTTAGTATTGTATTCTGAATACAGGCTTTCCAACTGCGAAACAAAATCATCACAGTTTTGTTTAAAATAATCAGCAGATTCAGGATCTGCCTTTATTAATCCATCGCGAATATTTTCCGCCTCTGTTTCAGCGCCTTTCAAGCTGATCCAAATATGAGGATCATATTGTCCATGCTCTTTGATTTCATCAGCATCTGTATTTTCAATCGGCGTCGCGCCCTTGGAAGCTTCAACGGCAACCAGATTTTTATTGTTGGCCGCCTTAATTGCCTGATCCGCCCAAGATTCCATGCCAAACCCATTATACACAAAAACTTGCGCGGAACTTAATTCGGTAAGATCCTGCGCTTTCGGCTCAAAATCGTGTGGTTCTGTTCCATCCGGAATAATCGTTGAAACTTCCACCCTATCTTTGCCGACAGCTTCTGTGAATTCTTTCATTGCGTCAAACGTTACAGATACTTTTACCTTTTGATTTTCTGTTGTGTTTGCCTGATCAGCAATACTGCTAGTACTGCTCCCCGCGGCGCTGCTGCTCGTACTGCCACAAGCCGAAAAAGCCGGAACAATAAGCAAACTTAATAATAATGCAACTATTTTTTTAGACATTTTGCTTTGACCCCCAAAATTTTACTTGCAAATGACTGTCATTTGCATCTATAATAGTCTTAACACAATGTCTTTGTCAAGAGAAAATGATATAAAATTTAAAGGTGGGTGTTTTTTACGATTGAAACGAATGAATTATATTTTTCCTATACTGGTTTGCCTCCGTACTTATTAAACGGAATTAACTTGGAAATAAAAGATGGTGACTACGTCTCAATATTAGGGGAAAACGGCTGCGGAAAAAGTACCCTTATGAAATTGATTTTAGGATTTTTAAAACCAACCAAAGGGACCATCGTTATACAAACAAAACGAATTGGATATGTGCCTCAAAAAAACGATTTCTCGAATTCCAGTTTTCCTATCACCGTTTATGAAATGCTGAATGCTTACCGAAAGCTTTTGAAAATCAAAAATAAAGAGGTAATTTCTGACGTCTTACAAAAAGTCGGCATGAATTTCTTTACAGATTCTTTAATGGGAACGCTTTCGGGAGGTCAAAGCCAGAAAATATTGATTGCACGAGCGTTAATGGGAAATCCTGATCTGCTTATTTTAGATGAACCATCTACAGGCGTGGACATCGGTAGTCAAAAGGAAATTTATTCTTTTCTTACCAGTATGAATAAAAATAGCGGCATCACGATCGTTTCTGTAGAACACAATCTTGATGCTGCTATTTCAAACTCTACACTAATTTATCACGTGAGTAACGGGAGTGGTCACCTCTGCACTCCGGAAAAATATACTGCTGAATTTTTAAAGAATGAACCATTAGGAAGGATCCGTTAGAATGTTGAATTATAGTTTCATGCAAAATGCCCTGTTTGTATCTGTTTTCATTTCCATACTTTGTCCATGTATCGGAATTTTTTTAGTGCTCCGGCGATATTCCATGATAGGAGATACTTTGTCACACGCATCCCTTGCCGGTATTACAATTGGATTATTGTGTAATCAAAGCCCGATTCTTGGCGCTTTTGTTTTCACTTCAATCTGCGGAGCTTTAATCGAATTTCTGCGGACTTATTTTAAAAAATATACTGACCTGATTTTAACAATCGTACTTTCGCTCAGTGTCGGCATTGCCATTACAATCATCAGTTCCGGAAAGCTTCATGCCAATGCAGACTCTTTTTTATTCGGAAGCGTTTTGACTGTTACAGAATTTGATATGATCACCGTATTCGTCCTTAGCATCATTTCGGTCTGCACTCTCATTTTTCTATACAATCAAATGCTTTATATTGCTTATGATGAGGAAGCCGCAAAAATAGCAGGCGTAAAAGTAAAATTGATCAATTATGTGTTTTCAATCCTTGTTGCATCGGCAATTTCAGTTTCGATCCGCATTGTCGGTGTTCTGGTGTTAAGTTCCATGATTGCTCTTCCGGTCGCTACTGCGCTACAGCTCGGAAAAGGATTTAAACTAACGCTTATTTTTTCCATCGTATTCAGTATGATAGATATTTTATCCGGACTGTTTATTTCATACTACTTAAACGTAGCACCCGGCGGATTTACCGCCCTAGTCTCCGTCGCTGTCCTCGTGATCGTCATTCTAGCCCGAAAAATCACATTCCAAATAAAAATGAAGGCAGTATAAAAACCATCATCTTTTTCCCCTCTTAGGTACAAAAAAGCAAATCTATTCCTTTTTTTCTTTTTTTCTAATACAATCCTGACAGTATCCATAAATCTCAATATGGTGACTTTTAACATCAAACCCATATTTAGATTTCATGATCTGATCAAATTGACCATAAGGACAGTCATCAATCGGAATAATCTTATTACAGCCAAGGCAGATTGCATGATGTGTATGCTCAGACTTCATATATTCATATCTAGCCACACCGTCATCTGTTAAATTCACTTTTGACAGAATCCCTTTCTCCGTCAATGTTTCACAAGTCCGATAAACAGTAGATAAACTCAGCTTCATATTATTTTGATATAAAACAGAAAAAATTTCGTCGACTGTTTTGGGTGATGAATCTTTCAAAACTTCAAGAACTAAAATTCTTGTCTTCGTTCTTTTTAAATTTCTATTTGTCAATAAATTTTCAAATTCATTTTGATTCGGCAAATTTTTCACCTCTTATACAATCCCTAATATTGGATCAAATATCGTCACTTTTGATATCTACAACATTATTATTTATTATGTCATTTTCATCACTCTTCGTCAATACTTCTTATCCGATCATTTTTAATCATATTTAAAAAGGCTGCCGAATAACGGACAGCCTTAATAGATCGCTTTTTATTCAAATGTTGCTGAATGCTGCTATAACCGGAAACTCAACTGTCACTTTATCCTTTAAGATGATGCAGACAGGCAAATTTGGAATCCTCAGCAAGTATTTGTGTGCATTCGTCGGACTAAAAAATAAAACATTCCCATAATCGGTTCTGATCTTTTTATAGTCTTTGCTATCAATATACTTAGTACGAATTTCATATCCAACCGCAATCATTGTAACATGATTCCATTCAAACTGCCGCACACCATTATAATAAACGCGTGACTCAACATTGCGTGCATCGGTTATTTGAAAAGTTTTATAGACATGTTCGCAGATACAATGATATTTACGCTTTACTGTAATTTTGCAAGGATTACTAATCGAATTGATAACCTTTCCTTGATACATTCCTTTAACACGCGCCACGTTTATAAATTCTCGCATGTTGACACCTACCTCACGATTGATAGATCACTTGCCCATTATAAATTCACGGTTACGCTAAATTGTATTTTATAAATTTGTGCAGGATCAAGATCACCAATATTGATGCTGTCCGCAGGGTTTTCATCACTCAAAGCTTCTGTATCATTTTTCAAGGTTGAATTTGGTTTATAATTCATTCCAGCTGGGAATGGGCTTGTAACAACAATATCATTGACTTTGACATTTCCCGTATTTTTAATAGTTAAATTAAATATGATCTCTTCATCGTCTTCTGTTACAAATGTTTTATCTGCCGTCTCAATGATCTGAAGATCTGCTTTTGCAATATTGGTCACAACTATGCTTGGTTCTGTTCTTCCGGTATATTCACCGCCCATTTGATCTCTAAACTTAATCTCAGCAATAGAGTCGTTCACAATATCGCCGGTTTCTCCTTCATTAACTGTTACCTCATATTCCAATACCGCTGACGTCCCTTTAGGAACACTTCCAACAGACATTTCATCTGGACTTGTAACAGAAATTCCGGTTTCCAGCGTTTCATCAAGCTGAGGAGTGGGGATAATAGAATCTTTTACCAAGGTCGTCTTTGAGCACAATTCGCTTATAAGCTTAACGTCATATAAATCAACAGAAGAATCATTCTGCAAGGTTACGGTATATTTTATTTTTTCCCCATTATTGTCAAATTCCGTGTCCGCGGATTCTTTTACAACAGCTTTCACTACATCAGTAATAATAACGTTACTAATGGCCCTAATCGATTGAGGATTCTCCCCCTCTTTTGCAGTTACCGATCCAGTTGCCGTTGTACCAACTTTAAATGGGGAAGAATTCGTATTTGGATCTGCTTGTTTTTCTGACATATAAAGGCCTCCTTCTAAATTTCAATAAAATATCACTGAAGGCATGCATCATGAATATCATGATTTAGAAGTAACTCCATTAATATCTCATGAAATTCAATCACAAAATTAATTTATCTTCTCTCATAATATATGTTCTGTTGTTCAAAAAGTTATAGGGCAAGTCTTAATACTAGCTGTTTATGCGATTGATTCATGACACAAACTAGTGGTTCATTAGAAAAATGAAATAAAAAAGGGGCTCTTCCGGTGAAATCTTTGTAATTTCACAACGGAAGAAAACCCCAATGGCTATTTATTAACTAACAAATCAGTCGAAAAACTAACCGCCACAGCAGGCACTGCCGCCGGAACCATTTGAGCAAGGCCCGATTTGATGTCCCTGATCGAACAAGTCGCAAACAGTGGTATTGTCGGAGATTGGCTTTACTGCCAGAATGATAAGATCTTCAAACTTCCATAATTTATCAAACACCTCATAATCAATTCTCAAGACGCAATCGTTCCCATCCTGTACCACACTTGTACCAACAACTTTAATTGCTTTGCAGGATCCATCGATGTTTTTCAGTTCCTGCTTAAATTCGCTGACGCTCGAGAAAGGTTGGAAACTTGGAAAACGTCTAAAATCGCTCCATAATAGATCAAATGATTCTTTCGGTGTCATCACTACAAAGGTATTATCTCCGTATTTCAGCACCACTTCAAACTCAACCGTATTTGTAATGCGATCGCAGCCGGTAGATGGACTCAAACTTTCGTCAGCACACAAAACACGGATACTGGAAACAGAAGGAACTACGTCTGGGAGCATTCCCCCACGACAGCCTGCACTCCCATTGGGATTGCAAGGAACCGTTTGGTAAATAGTTCTATTTGCTATACCGATATCCCGAACATCTTTTGTGCAGATATCATGCACCAATTGAGGGAACTGCTGCGAAGATATTTTTGCCGCCTCATCTTTCGCAAATTCAACGCTGTTTTTAAAACTTGTATACCAATCCGTTGCAGTATCTAGGTTCTGTGTGCCGTCTTTAGCATCTATATCTGAATTGGAGTCACCGATTTTCACGCAATCCATAACAAATCTCCTTTTAATAAATTTAGATAGAGTCTATTGATAATCTCTATCCTTTAGGATATTTTATGAAACATTTTACATGATTGTTACACGCTATGACAAATACTCTCTTAATTCCGTAATTAAATTTTAATATCGCAATATTTGTTGTCTGCGTAAAATATCCATGAAAGAAATTATCTCTTCTAATTTATGGTTAGACGTTGTGATCATCTTAAACTCTTCTGATGTATTCTAATAATATAAAAAGGGACTCTATCGCCAATCAGCGTTTTGAGTCCCTTTTTATACTTATTCAATGTTTTTACCAAGTTGATAGGCTTCTTCTAAAGCTTTATGTCCAACAATATCCCCGCAGTCTTTCACTCCCGACACTGTAATCATACCACCATCTTTTAGATGAAAATAATGCAGCACCGATCGGTACATAACCTTAATGGAATCAAAAACGGTTGGATTCGTATCCGCAGCGACTGCAAGAAGAAAAAGCTGTTTTACTTTAAACTCATCTCGAATTGGATTATGCAGCCGATCAATGATACATTTTAACTGAGAACTTACGTTATAAAAGTAAACCGGAGTGGCAATCACAATCGCATCCGCATCTTTGAGTTGAGAATAAATTTGATCCATATCATCTTTCTGGATACAACGATGCTTTTCATCAGAATAACAGGCATTACAGCCTATACAACCATTCACTTTTACATTTGCAGCAAAAATCATTGTTACCTCATGGTGTTCCTTTGCACCTTTTACAAAAGCATTTGCCAAAAGTTCAGTATTGCCGCCTTTTCGGGCACTTCCTACTAGTACAGCTATCTTTTCCATCATATTCCCCCCAACCCCATCACAAATAATCTTTTTCTTCAGAAAGTTTCTGCGCAATTTTACACCCGGTAGGGGTGCCAGCAAGGCCTCCTTTTCCGGTTTCTTTCAAATCCGGATTCATCTCTTCTCCCACTTCATTCATCGCGTCGATCACTTCATCCGGCGGTATTCTGCTCTGAATATTGGAAAGCGCCAAATTAGCACAGCTCAACGCATTCATGGCTCCGATCACATTACGGTTTACGCACGGAACTTCAACTAAGCCTGCCACTGGATCACAGACAAGTCCCATCAAATTTGATAGTGCAACTGCACAGGCATTTGCACACATCTGATTGGTACCTCCCTTTAGGCTCACCAAAGCCGCCGCCCCCATTGCCGAAGCCGCTCCAATCTCCGCTTGACATCCTCCATAAGCTCCGGCAATCGAAGCACGCTGAGCAATTACCTGTCCAAATCCTGCCGCTACAAAAAGTGCCTTTACAAAAGAATCGTCAGGAAAAAGGTCTCTGCGCTTTAGCGGCAGCAGAATTGCCGGCAGAACCCCACAAGACCCAGCCGTCGGTGTTGCAACAATCCGTTTCATACAGGCATTGCATTCACTAACTTTAAGCGCTTCTGTAATAATCTCGTTTAAAAATGAGTCTCCAAAAAGCAGGCCTTTTTGTGCTGCGCAAAAGACTTTCGCCCCATCTCCGCCCGTAAGGCCGCTGTTAGAACGGTCCTCTGCTTTATAATTTTTGCTTGATTCCTGCATAGCTGTCCACATTAACTGCATGCGAGCAAAAAAATCTTTTTCTGTACCACCCTGCTCGGCCAAATTATCCTGCAAAATTGTTTTCCATAAAGGCAGTTGATTCTTTTCTGATTCGGAAAGCATTTGTGCAATCGAAGAAAAAGACATTTTTATATTCCCCCTATTCCTCAATATTTAAATAGGTCACTTTAATAATTCCATCTAATTTTGTCAGCCATGTGACAACATCTTCCGGAATCTTTTGATCACACTCAATCACCATAACCGCATATCCGCCTAAAATATTCCGATAGAGCTGCATCCGGGCAATGTTAACGTTTCTTTGTGAGAGTACGGTCGTCACCTGCGCCACATGTCCAGGACGGTCCATGTTATGGACAATCAATGTATGATAATCTCCGGAAAAGTTTGTTTCGATTCCATCAAGCTTGCAAACTTTGATTTGTCCTCCGCCTATAGAGCTTGCTTCAATCTCCAAAGTCTTTCCTGTAACGCCTTCCAGACGAAGGACAGCCGTATTTGGATGTGCTCCCTTCAGATGAACGGTTCCAAATGAAAAATGGAGTTTCTCTTTTTCTGCCAATGAAAAGCTCATCGGAATGTTGGCGTCATCCGGCTTTAGCCCTAAAAGTCCAGCAATCAAAGCACGGTCTGTTCCATGCCCCTTTCCGGTATCCGCAAAGGAACCATGAAGCAAAATCTGTGCATTTTTTGGTTTTTCTCCCAAAAGTTTTCTGGAAATGAGTCCAATCCGCACTGCTCCCGCTGTATGAGAACTGGAGGGACCAATCATAACCGGACCGATAATATCGAAAATATTCAAGAATTTTCCTCCTTGCTAATTTCTCTGTTGTTGGCTATTATAACCCCAAAATATAGGATCTGCAAATTTTTAAAAACTATTTTCATCAAGGTAAAAGAATGTTATACTGTTGTCAAACGAACTCTGCACTTTAGGAGGGATTTCTTTGTATTATCTTGGCATTGACCTCGGAGGCACCCATATGGCTGCAGGGGTCATCAATGATTCCTATGAGATCATCGCTCGGGCAAAGCAAGACACCATTGTCCCCTGTTCCCATGAAGAAATGACTGAACAGCTTAGCCGAGTAGCACTTGACGCTCTGAAAAATGCTGGAATCTCTGTAAACGATCTTCCTTGGATCGGTGTTGGTACCCCGGGAAGCGTAAATCGAAATACCGGCATTGTTGGATTTGCCGGAAATCTGTATCTAAAAAATTACGAGCTTGTAAAACGACTATCAGAGCGCATGAAATGTAGGGTAATCGTAGAAAACGATGCCAATGCTGCGGCTTACGGCGAATATATGGCCGGAGCAATGAAAGGTGCAAAAAGTGCACTTGCCATTACACTGGGGACCGGAATCGGAAGCGGAATTATTTTAGATGGAAAAATCTATGGTGGCTGCAACTTTGCTGCCGGAGAAATGGGACATATTGTGATGGAATATAACGGACGACTCTGCACCTGCGGCAGAAGAGGATGCTGGGAAACTTATGCCTCTGCTACAGGCCTAATTACGACAACTCGTCTTTTTATGGAAAAAGCTGCAAATAAAGAATCTCCTATTTGGCATCTTATCAATGGGGATCTCAAAAAGATTAATGGACGAACTGCCTTTGATGCTATGCGGGCAGGTGATCCTCTCGGCAAAGAAATTGTTGATACCTATATTGGCCATTTAGGCTGTGGAATTGTAAATTGCATCAATACCTTTCAACCAGATATTCTCTGTATCGGAGGAGGAATCTGCAACGAGGGAGAAACGCTGCTGAAGCCGCTTCGAGCTTATGTTGAAAAAGAAGTCTTTTCAGTTCCGGGGGGAAAAGCTACTGAACTAAAGGTTGCACAGCTCGGAAATGACGCTGGAATTATTGGCGCTGCTTTATTAGGAAAATAAAAGGAGAAAATCCATTATGAGTCTTACAGAAAAGAAATTTGGTACACTTTCAGACGGAACTGTTATCTCTTCCTATACACTCAAAAATACGAATGGTGCTTCTGTTACGCTGCTTTCCTTCGGCGCACGGGTGCAATCGATTCAGATGCCGGATAAACGCGGAAATTTCGATGAAATGATTATGGGCCATAATGAGCTCCCCCCTTATACCCATCGCGGAAACTACCAAGGAGCAATAATTGGCAGATGGGCTAATCGAATTAAAGATGGTCAGTTTGTAATAAACGGAGAACAATATCAGGTCACACAAAATGAAGGAAAGAATCATCTGCACGGTGGGAATATTGGATTTAGTCATCGGGTATGGAAGCTAAAGTGCAGCGATTATCATGATGATTCCCCCTCCATCACTTTCCGTTACTGCAGTCCCGACGGAGAAGAAGGATTTCCCGGGAAATGTGATGTTTCTGTCTGCTATACGCTTTCAGCCGACAATGCGCTAATCATGGAGTATCATGCAAAAACGACCGCCCCTACCTACTTAAACTTAACAAACCATTGCTACTTTCATCTCGGCGGACCACAGCGCGACGTGCTCTCTACCGTTTTACAGATAGAAGCCGATGAAGTTGCCGAAGTTACTTCTGATTTAATTCCAACCGGCAAACTTCTCTCAGTAGAAGGTGCCTGCGATTTTCGAAGCGGAAAAACGATTGGTCAGGATATTCGTTCCGGAGAACCCTTAATCCGACAAGCCGGCGGCTATGACCATGCTTACAAATTAAAAGGGAGTGGTATGAGACGGGTCGCCAACGCCTTTGACCAGAAAAGCGGAAGACATCTGCGGGTCTTTACCGACCGCCCATCTATGCAGCTCTACACTGCAAACAGTTTTGATACGGAAGAGTCCGATCATGGTCAAATTCCCTTAAAACCTCACCATGCTTTCTGTTTAGAAACACAGGAATTTCCAGACGCAATGAATCATCCGGAATTTTGCTGTTCCCCTCTTCTTCCAAATGAAAAATTCCATACAACAACCATTTATAAATTTGAGCTTTAAAGTTAAAAAGACGCAGCCCTTTTAATAAAAAAGGACTGCGTCTTTTTATAGTCTATGAATAAACGATCCAAACTACAACTGGGGCAATATAAAGTAAAGACACAACACTGATACACAGGATTGCAAAAACCCATTGCGCCGGCCGATAAAGGAATTTTAAACGTAAAAACATCTTTTTCTTATGCAAATACAGCAAAGGTATTAAATAGAAAAGCCCCAAAATCGAAACGATAACTCCGGGACGAAAGCCTGGCGGCCAATAAGTAACAGTCACTTGATTTTCTCCAGCGGTAACCGGAACTGCAAGAAAAGCTCCAAAAGCAGAATCAATATTGACTGAACTTCCATTCACCTCCGCTGTAAATCCATTTCCTCCTCGAATCGGAAGAAACAAATAGCCATCTTGTTCTGTATAAACTGTCCCAGATAATCCGTTTTTAGACTCTTTAAGATTTACGTCTTGACAATTTTCACAGCTTTGTATCGAATTCTGTAATTTTTCACAATCCATCCCGTAAACACCAAATGAAGTGCAATTTAGCGAATGAAACAAACTGATCTTTACTTGAACGGTCTCATCTGTAAAGGTTCCAAGATTCAAAATCCCATTTTCTGTAGAAGTGGGATAAAGAGAACGAATGATTTTTCCATTTACCGCAATTGCACAGCCCCCATTTACTGGTTCCGTTAGAGCATTTGTCGCTTCTTGAAAGCAATCAAAATAAAGAGTCTGAGTTCCCTTTATCGGAATTTGGTATTGTAAATATGCTGCGCGATTGTCTAAAGTAATCTTTTCTCCCGTATCCAACTGGGACATCTCAACATTCTCAGTGAAATCCGGCTGATATTGAGTAAACAAATCTTCTTCTGTTCCAAAAGCAGTATGATATAGGTCATTCTGGATCTCAAATCGATTTCGATCTGTTAAAGGCTCTCCCAAATTTGAAATCACTGTTCCAAACGGCATCGTAAAATTTTCTTTTACAATCTGATAGTCTTCATTGGAATAAATTTTTTCTCTCCCGTCAGTAAAAGCAAAAGCAGATAACACACTGTAACGATTTCCAAACAGCGCATCAGAAAGGGCTGTCCCTCCATTAGAGTTTACTTCCATCCAATATCCACTGTAGCCCATTTCGCGAATTGCCTTCAAATAAGTACCATCCGTAAGAGAAGTATAATGGGAGAGTGACGGATATCCTATCCCACCGATCAGATTTACATCAAAATATTTCTTATCCATCTTCAGCCGATATAAACTGTTATCGTCAATCTTCCCTTTCAAATCTGTAACCGTTTGCTTTGTTGTCCCATCATGCTTAGCAGAAGCGATAAAAACTTCCGCATAGAAAAAAGCTTCCGTTAAAGTAATCAAACATAAAACGATACAGAAAAAGCGCTTACTCATCGCGTGATGACGATAAAAATATCCCAGCAGAAAATAGAGAGCTGCCGCAAGAACTGCAAAAATCATCATCAATAAAAGCGCAGACTGACTCATCCAAAGAGTTCTGACATAAATAGTCAGATTTTCGTACTGATGGCTCAACAGCCACAATGCAGCAATCCCTATCAAAATTGAAATTACAACACTGACCCCAAAAATATCTTTATCCGTATGAAAAGGCAGCCTAGAACGATCCGTTTGCTCAATCGAACAAGCAGCCGCTAAAAGTCCCATTAATACTAAAATAAATCCATAGCGTACCGGAAATGCCTGATAGCTGCCTGTATGCCACATCTTATTGATTGGATCTATAAAAAGCGGGATCAATAATAAAACAAAAAGGATAAAACTAACTTTATGGAGATCTGTTCGCTTCTTTTCTAAAATTGTCAGCGGAATCGCAGCAACCGCCATACCGGTACAGATAAGTACTGGCAATGTTGTATTCCACCTTGTCAAAAGGCTTCCAGAAGAAATACTTTCTATAACGCTCTCCCCACGTCCCGATTCCAAAAACTGCATCAACGCAGGGAGCCAAATCACGCCGGTCAAAAGCAAAACTGCTGCTGTAGCTGCTCCTAAAAGGAAAATGCGCTCTCCTCTTTGCTCCTTTGGCGTCATAAAAAAGCAAATAATTCCGCTTGCTAAAACAAGCCACATCACAATCATATAGCTAAGGTAAAAATGCACAACTAAAAGTGCAGAAAAGCTCAAAATATAAGAAAGAAGTTTTTTCTCTAAAAACAATTTGCGCAATCCTATTAAAAAGAGTGGAAACAGACATACCGTATCCAACCAAACCAAATTCTGAAAATACATCATGGTAAAGCCGCTGCAGGCATACATGACCGAAAAAGCCGTAACCGCAAGTGTTTCCATCTTCGGGAAAAAGTGGCGGAACAAAAAGCCTGCTGTCAATGCACTACAGGCCATTTTGAGTGCCACCATTACATTCATTAACAAGTAGAAATCCGCTTTTGGAACTAAAAGTACCAAAAAGGAAAAGGGGCTGGAGAGGAAAAACAAAAAGACTCCCCAAAAGTTCATTCCTCCTGCATTCTGCAAATTAAAAAGCATACTGGATTTTCCAAGTAAAATATCTTTAAAATCCATCAGAAGAGGAACGACCTGTTGATTCATATCACACCATGAAATGGTGTTTTTTCCAAAAGGAAAGAGTCCATTAACCAAATAAACAACGCTCATTAAAACCAACACAGTAATTGGTGCCAGCCACCATAGAGTTCGCTTTTTGGTCATGGACTCACCTCATTCCATTAAAATTATGCAAGAATCAGTTTTAGATATTTTTTCTTTCCTTTTTTCACAATGACAGATCCGCCTGCAAAATCCTTTATAGAAAGTTCATGTGCAACATCCGTAATTTTTTGATCATTTACTGTCAATCCACCCTGCTGAATTAATCGGCGTCCCTCACTTTTGCTGGGAATAAATTTTACTTTGAGCAAAAGATCAAGCAAAGGAGCAGAACCATTTACAAAATCAGAATCCTTGATTTCTGCTTTTGGCATATGCTCTGTATCAGCACCAGCTCCAAAGAGTGCCTGAGCCCCTGCCTGCGCTTTTTTAGCTTCCTCTTCTCCGTGAATCAGCTTCGTTACCTCGTAGGCAAGTACTTCCTTTGCGTGGTTGATCTGCTCTCCGGTTTCTACATTTGTCAGCTCATGAATTTCGTCAAGAGGCAAAAACGTCAGGAATTTGAGGCACTTTTCTACATCCTGATCTCCAATATTGCGCCAATACTGATAGAAATCAAAAGGAGAAGTTTTATTGGGATCCAGCCACACAGCGCCTTTTTCGGTCTTCCCCATTTTTTTGCCCTCGCTGGTCGTCAAAAGGCCAAAGGTCATTCCATAAACCTCTTTTGCGGATTTTCTCCGAATGAGTTCTACTCCGCCAATGATGTTGCTCCATTGATCATCTCCACCAAGTTCCATCATGCAGTTATAGCGACGATTAAGCTCATAAAAATCATAGCCCTGCATAATCATATAGTTCATTTCAAAGAAGGTCAGGCCGCGTTCCAAACGTTGTTTATAACATTCGGCTGCCAACATGCGATTCACAGAAAAATGGACGCCGACATCCCGCATAAACTGAACATAATTAAGATTCATCAGCCAATCAGCATTATTGGCCATGATGGCTTTTCCGTCCGAAAAATCGACCAAACGCCCCATTTGTTTACGGAAGCATTCGATATTATGATCGATTTCTTCGCGAGTTAGCATTTTCCTCATATCGGTCTTTCCGGAAGGGTCTCCGATCATACCGGTTCCGCCGCCAAAAAGTGCAATCGGAGTATGACCTGCACGCTGCATATGCGCCATCACCATGATCTGCACAAAATGTCCTACATGCAAACTATCCGCTGTAGGGTCAAATCCAATATAAAATGCAATCTTGTGATGATCCAAAAGGTCACGAATTTTTTCTTCATCCGTCATCTGCGCAATCAATCCACGCGCTTTTAATTCTTCAAACACACCCATTATAAATTCCTCCTGTGAAATCTTGTCGCAGGAAAGCAAAATAAAAACGCCCCCTGCAAGAATAAAATTGCAGAGGGCGAAAATCTTCTTTCGCGGTACCACCTCAATTTACCATACTCTCACGAGCATGGCCTTACGGGTACAAAAAATACCCCTGCGCTATAACGTGCGCTCACGACAGGACTTACTGAAAAAATCCGTTCAGCCCTGCAGCTCCGGGAGGTATCTTCGAAGACGGTTCCCGCCGGCTTACACCATCTGCCGACTCTCTGCGCCGATTATCGCCCTTTACATAATTCCCTTCTCTGCCATTAATAATCAGTATACGAAATCACCTTTGTTTTGTCAAGGCTAATTTTTTTCTCTCTCCACGGGAAAGCATCTCCGAAGCATTCTGCAAAAGCAGAGGAGTTAGTTCTCCACCCCCCATTATTCTTGCAAGCTCCTTTTCTCTGCCTTCACGATTGAGTAAGTCTACTTTTGTGAAAGTTCTGCCGAAGTCAACACGTTTACTGATAAAATATTGTTGATCCCCAAGAGCAGCGATCTGCGCTAAGTGTGTAACACAAAGCACTTGACGTCCTCTGGAAGTTTCCCATAATTTCAGTCCAACTTTTTGAGCAGCACTGCCGGAAACACCGGTATCCACCTCGTCAAAAATCAAAGTCCCGATTTCATCTCTGTCTGCCAAGACGCATTTAATTGCAAGCATAATACGTGACAGCTCTCCGCCGGAAGCGATTTTAGAAATCGGCTTTAAAGGTTCCCCGGCATTAGTAGAAATCAAAAATTGAACACGGTCTATTCCCTGCATTTCCATTTCTGCAGAAAGCTGTTCCACTTCGAACTCAACATTCGGCATATCAAGAAAATTGAGTTCTTCCCGTACACGCTTTACAAAAGTTTTAGCGGTCTCACGGCGCAAATTGGAAAGGACTTTAGCGAGCTTTTGAGCTTTTTCACGCTGCTTTTCGAACTTTTCGTTTAACTCTGCCACAACTTCATCCGCCGACTGAATCTGGTTGAGTTCATTTTTGGCTTTTTCCAGGAAAGAAAGCATTGTCTCTTCGTCCGGTCCATATTTCTGGCCGAGACGATAAAGCTGATCCAAACGCTCTTCTGTTTTCTCGACGTCCTCCGGTTCATAGGAAAGCTGTTCCGAAAAATTCTGCAATTCAGAAAGGCAGTCCTCTAATTCGTAAGAAAGGTCACTAAGTCTAGAAGAAAGCTGCTGTGCTTGTGGTAAATTTTGAACCTCTTCAAGTGCCTTTGCGGCAGTTTCAAGTTCTGATAAAGCACCCATGCTTTCTTCTCCGCCGGAAAGTGCACCCGTTGCTTCTCCAACTGCATTTGCAAGCTTTTCACTGTTTCTATAAAATGCACGCTTTTCTTTGAGATCTTTTTCTTCTCCAGGTTTTAAATCTGCATTTTCCAATTCTTCGACCTGATAGCTTAAAAGATCAATTTTTCTGGCCTTTTCCGCCTCATCCATCTGCAAAGATTTCAGTTGCTTTTCTGTACTGCGCATAGCATTATAGGCATTCTGATATTCTAAAAGCGCACCCTCATCCTGTGCCATTTGATCTAAATACCGGAGATGCTGATTCTGAGAAAGTAAGCCGTAATTTTCATTTTGTCCATGAATATCGACAAGTAAAGAACCAATATCTCTTAAAATAGAAACCGTGGCCGGACGCTCATTAATCCGACAGACCGTACGCCCATCCTCCCGAATTTCCCGCTGCAAGAGTAAACTTCCATCCTCTTCCGGCAGATAAGAAAGTTCCGAAAGTCTTTTTAAAACAGAAGCGGAAAGGTTACGAAATACAGCGCTGACAAAAGCACTCTTTGCTCCGGAACGGATCAGCTCTTTGGAAGTGCGGTGTCCCAAAACAGCATGAATCGAATCGATCACAATCGATTTTCCGGCACCAGTTTCACCCGTCAGCACATTAAACCCTTTTGAAAAATCAATGGAAGCTTTTTCTATCACTGCTATATTTTCAATATACAGCTGATCCAGCATATCCTCACCCCATTGTCTTCTTGAGATCGTTCGTCAGAAGCTGTGCACTATGGTCGTCCCTTGCAACTACAAAAATCGTATCGTCTCCTGCAAGCGTACCCACAACTGAATCCCAATGCATGGCATCCATTGCCGCGCAAATTGCTTGAGCCATCCCGGAAAGCGATTTTATAACAACCACATTTCCTGCAGACTGCACCGAAATAACGGCATCAGACATCAAAGAATAAAATTTTGCGGAAATATCCTTACCACCGGTCTTTCCGGTTGAATATTTGTATTTTCCATCGTGAGAAAGAATCTTTACAAGGCGCAGCTCCTTAATATCGCGCGAAACTGTCGCTTGTGTCACGTCGAATCCATCTTCCCTCAATCGTCGAAGCAATTCTTCCTGCGTATCAATATCATACTGCGTGATTAATTCCAAGATTTTCGCGTGTCGCCGAGATTTCATTTTAATTTCTCCCCCTCTCCTAATTTGGCATTGACCACTTCGTAAAAATTACTGCGTTTTAAATTAATCAGACGAACTGATAACGGAGACTTTGTAACGGTAATGCTTTGTCCTTCTTCCAACTGTATCGGATCATCACCATCGGCTGTCAGTTGAGCACCTCTGTTCACTACAGAAGAAACTTTCACCTGCAAACACGCATGCTCCGAAAACAACACGGGACGCGTTAATAAAGAATGTGGACATACCGGCGTTAGAAGAATACACCGCATTTCCGGATCAATCACAGGACCTCCTGCAGCCAGCGAATAAGCGGTACTTCCGGTCGGTGTAGAACAAATCAATCCATCCGCCCGATAGCTGCTCATCTCTCGGTCTGAAAGGCTGACTTCAAAATCCAAGATTTTTGGTCCCCGGTAAATTACAATGTCGTTTAAGGCATCCATATAATACCTTTTTCCTTCTTTTTCATACGAAGCACGAAGCATCATACGATTTTCAAGCTTATAATCCCCTTCTACAAGCTTTGATAAAAGAGAAATCTCAGACGCTTCTAACCCGGCAACAAATCCAAGACGTCCCGTATTGATTCCAAGAATCGGTTTTCGCTCTTCTGCTGCGTGTCGTGCCTGGTGAATAATCGTCCCATCCCCACCAACTGCGAGAATCAAATCACAGGCATTCATCAATCCAGCATGGTTTTCCCAGAATGCATCGGCTTCAAAACCTTCTGTACGATACATCTCATCCATAAAAATTTCTTGTCCAAGGGCATGCAGCTGCATAAGGATTTTATGAGTAACAGATCTTGCAAGAGAACGATTTAAATTCGGTACAACCGCAATCTTCATGTTACTTTCCTCCGTTCAAACAAAGATGAGATTCCTCTACTAAAGCTTTCGGATCAAATTGAATGCTGGTGGGCGTATCTGATTTCTGCAAATAAATCAAGTATTCAATATTCCCTTCCGGCCCTTTTACCGGCGAAAAAGTAATTCCCAAAATAGAAAGCCCGATCGTCAGAACAAAATCAGAAATCGTTCGAATGACTTCTTCATGAACGGCTCGATCACGGACGACTCCCTTTTTCCCGACTTTTTCTCTTCCCGCTTCAAACTGCGGCTTAATGAGACAAACCGCCTGACCATTGGGTGCTAAGAATTCCCGCGCTACTGGCACAACCAAACGCAAAGAGATAAAAGAAACATCAACGCTGAAAAAATCGATTGGTTCTGAAACCTGCTCTTTTGTAAGATAACGGACGTTTGTCCGCTCCAGATTGACGACACGCTCATCATTCCGAAGCTTCCACGCCAGCTGACCATATCCCACATCGACCGAATAAACTTTCTTTGCGCCGTTTTGCAGCATACAGTCTGTAAATCCGCCGGTGCTTGCGCCGATATCCATGGTCGTTTTTCCTTTTAAAGAAATCGGAAAAAGCTGCATTGCCTTTTCAAGTTTCAATCCACCACGGCTGACATATTTTGGGCCCGTACTGCGCACTTCGATTTCTGTACCCACCGGCAGCATCGTCCCCGGTTTATCAAATTTCTGATGATCAATATAAACATCTCCGGCCATAATGATGGCCTTCGCTTTTTCTCGACTTTCAAAATAACCCTGTTCCACCAGAAGAATATCTAATCTTTTTTTCTCTATCAATTTAAAGTCTCCGTTAAAATCATTTGACACATTCCGTCTGCATCTAAAAGTAATTCTTTCAGTGTCTGATCAACCGTTGCATGTGGCACAAAATCATGAATTCCACGCAGATAGTAGTTCCCTTTAAAGTTTTTCTGCTTCAACATCCGCAAAAAATGTTCTCCGATTCCGCCTTGTTCCATACCTTCTTCAAAAAAGAAAATCTTTTCATAAGCAGATGCAAAAGAAATTGCCTTCTCGTCAATCGGCTTGATCCGATTCAATTTTAAAATAGAAATCTCTATGCCCTTTTCTTTTAAAAGAGTCTTTGCTTTGCAGGCATAGGAAAACAAACGGCCATAAGTTACCAAAAGCAAAGGCGCACTTTTTTCTCCATAAGTCTGATACGGCATTCCATCTGGAATAAAATCAAACGGCTTAAAAAGCTGACAGCCTCGTGGATAACGGACGGCAACAACATTTTGGTCTTCATAAAGCGCCTTTTGAAGATCCATACAAAGTTCCTCATAATAAGCAGGAGAATAAACAGTAATCTCTGGAATCGTATTGAGAAAAGCAGCATCCATGATTCCTTGATGTGTTTCTCCATCTTCTCCCACAACGCCCGCACGGTCAACTGCAATCACCAACTTTAAGCGCTGCAGCGCTGCATCGTGAATGAGCTGATCATAGCTTCTCTGCAAAAACGTAGAATAGATTGCACAAACAGGAAGCATTCCCCCACTGGAAAGTCCTCCTGAAAAAGTAATTGCATGTTCTTCAGCGATTCCAACATCGAAAAAGCGTTCCGGAAATTCATGAGAAAAAGCTTCCAGACAAGTACCGCTTCTCATCGCTGCCGTTACTGCACAAATTTTTGGATCTTCACGGGCCAACTTGCAGATCTGCATTCCAAAAACGGAGCTAAAATTTTCTCCTCCCGGATGAACAGATTTTCCGGTTTTGACGTCAAATTTTGAAACACCATGGAAAGCGCCGGGATTCTTTTCTGCAAATGCATATCCGCGCCCTTTTTCTGTAAGCACATGAATCAGCATCGGGTGGTTAATCTGTTTTGCATTCTGTAAAATTTCGATCAACTGAGGCAGGTCATGACCATCGTACGGCCCATAATAAAAAAGGCCAAGATCTTCAAATAAAGTGCTGTTATAAAGAAGCTGCTTCAAAACCGCCTTCGATTTTTTTATGACATGACGCATCGGATCTCCGACAACCGGGATATGGTGCAGCGTTGATTCCACATTGCTCTTTGCTTTTAGATAAGCTGGTTTCGTGCGCATATGCGCAAGATAGCGTGCAATGCCACCCACATTATGCGAAATAGACATTTTATTGTCGTTTAAAATCACAATAAAATTCTTGTGAAATCTTCCGGCATTATTTAATCCCTCATAAGCAAGCCCACCGGTCAATGCACCATCACCAATCACGGCAACTACATGTCCAGTTTCTTCGCGAATTGCCTTTGCTTCTGCAATTCCAAGGGCTGCAGAAATAGAAGTGCTGCTATGTCCAGCTGTAAATGCATCCCACGGACTTTCTTGCCGATTGGGAAATCCGGAAATGCCGCCTTTTGTACGAATTGTAGAGATTGCTTCTCTGCGCCCGGTTAAAATTTTATGGGTATAAGCCTGATGTCCAACATCCCAGACAATTCGATCCTCCGGCTTACCGAAAACCTTCTCCAGTGCCACCGTTAGTTCCACTGTACCAAGATTGGAGGCAAGATGTCCGCCATTTGCAGAAACTACTTTTATAATCTTCTGCCGAATCTCTGCGCAGAGCTGCTCCAGTTCCTCATTTGTAAGAGACTGCAGATCTGCCGGTGAATCAATCTTATCCAACAGGTTTGCCATTCTTTAAAACCTCAATTCCTTTTTGGAAGCATTTTCCAATTTGCATTCCATTGCTATTACTGACGGCGCTGTTTAGCCGCTGTCAGCGTATTTTTAAGCAGCATTGCAATCGTCATTGGACCAACCCCCCCGGGAACCGGCGTAATTGCTGATGCGATCGGCTCCACTGCTTCATAATCAACGTCTCCACAGAGTTTTCCTTTTTCGTCACGATCCATTCCAACATCAATCACAACCGCGCCCGGCTTGACCATCTCTTTTGTAACAAATTTTGTTTTGCCAACTGCTGCCACCAAGATATCCGCCTGCTTGCAGATCTCTTTTAAATTTTTGGTCTTACTGTGACAAATGGTTACGGTTCCGTTTGCATGCATTAAAAGCATTGCCATTGGTTTTCCAACAATGTTGCTTCGACCGATCACCACACACTGTTTTCCCTCTACGGAAATGTTTTCATGGCGCAAAAGCTCCATGATACCCGCCGGCGTACAAGGAAGCAATTTGTAATCACCAATCATGATATGCCCTACATTGACGGGGTGAAAAGCATCTACATCTTTCTGCGGATCGATCTCGTTAACGATTGCTTTTTCGTCCAACCCTTTTGGCAGCGGCGACTGCACAAGAATTCCATCAACATCCGGATCCTTATTTAAGCGCTGCACCAATTCTTCCAACTCTTTCTGAGAAGTTTCTTTTGGAAGTGCAAATTCGAGGCTGCGGATTCCTACTTCGGCACAGGCTTTCTTCTTATTATTTACATAAGTCCGAGAAGCCGGGTCATCCCCAACAATTACAACCGCCAAAGATGGCTCTATTCCCTGCTTTTTTATTGCAGCTGTTTCAGAAGCTACCTGCGCACGCAATTCTGCAGCGATTGCTTTTCCATCAATTCGTTTTCCCATAATAGCTTCTCCTTTATTCCTTTTTCTGCGGTTCATCCGTTTGCTGTGTAGGTTGATCAGTTTCCTCAGAAGCGAAATCTTCCTGCTTGTCTGAATCCGTTGTTTGGGGTGATTCTTTCGTTTCTGCTGTTTCTGTTTCCGATTTTTCATCCTTAACTGTTTCTGACGACGCATTTTGTTCTGTTTCGGGCTCAATCATATCTTCTGGAATTTCGTCGACCAGATGATTTAAAGAAACGACTTCCGGAGCGCCACAGCCGGAAAGAGTTGTCCTGTTTCGAAAAACGATCAGCAAAATAATGGACACCAGAACTGCAGCAGCAGCTACAACCTGCGAAACGCGCAGCGGAACAATGGGTAAAAGAAGGCTGTCCGTACGCAGTCCTTCTATAAAGAAACGCCCTAATCCATACCAACCCGAATACAGCAAAAATACTTGTCCATCATAACGGCGTAATTTGCGGCTAAAGAAATGAAGCAGCAAAAATCCGATCAGGCACCACAATGATTCATAAAGGAAGCACGGATGCACAGGATTCGGGGCAAATGCTCTTGTCATATCGCTCTGCATTCCCCACGGCAGATTTGTTTCCGTACCAAAAGCCTCCTGATTGATAAAGTTGCCCCAACGGCCAATCCCTTGCCCAATCAAAAAGCCCATGGAAGCAAGGTCCAATACGGCAGGGACGCTCATCTTATGATGCTTCGCCATCAAGGCTCCACACAAAAGCCCTACGATAATACCGCCATAAATGCCCAATCCGCCTTCCCAGATACGAAAAATCTGAGAGGGATCTTTTATGTATTTATCTCCTGGATAAAAAATAACATAATATGCCCTTGCTCCAATCACACCGCCAATCACACCGACAAGGATGCAGTCAATCAGATGATCAGAATTGACATGAAATTTTTTGCAGCTTTTCATCGTATATAAAATTGCCAGAATCAATCCCGTCGCAATAATAATTCCATACCAATAAATTGGCTTGGAACCAATCGTAAAAGCAATTTCATTGACCTGCAACGTGATCCCCATCTTTGGAAAAGTAACATTGTGTATAATCTGCATGATATTGTTCCACCTTTTTCAGTTCTATGTAACCCGAAAAAAGCATTTAAGCTTTTTCCGGATGGATGATCGAAAGGACACGATTTTCCGGCAGTAGCTGCGTATTCAAACGAGACAATACCTCTTCTTTTGTCGCATTTGCAATTGCATCTACATACGCAAACAAAGAACGGTCTGCAAATGAAAATGAAGCCATCGCATTGGCAATACTTTCGACACTGTTAAATGAGGACACATTTTTTCCGTATACCGTCTTCTTAGCACGCTCAAATGCTTCATCAGAAACGCCGTTCTTACGATAGCTTTCGAGTTCTTTTAAGATTTCTTTTTGGACAGCATCCGGATCTTTTGATTCTCCGGAAAAAATAATGCAGGCATAACCGGGTCCTTCAAAATTTTCATATCCAAAGCTGCTCTCATTAATAAGAGAGGCATCCAAAAGTCTTCTAAAAAGTGGGGAGGAATCGTCGGCTAAAAGTGACAGCAGAATACTGGTTTCTGCCATCTCTTTGGTCGTTGCGCGTCTTTCCGCTTTTTCTTTAAATCCAAGGCTGAAAAGCGGAGAAGCTACGCTAAGGCTTTGCTCTATACGGGATTTCAGCACTGTTTCCGGTTCCGGTTCAAAAATCCGGTCTACTGTTACTGCTTTGCTCGGTTTCAGCATTTCATCACAGAGATCGAGCACTTTCTGCGGATCAATATTACCGACTACGCAAAGCACCATATTATTCAAGTTGTAAAAAGTATGGTAGCACCGATAAAGCAATTCAGGTGTAATTTTAGCAATACTCTCTACTGTTCCTGCAATATCCACCTTAACCGGATGATTCTGATACATAGCCTCCAACATATTAAAGAGGACACGCCAATCCGGATCATCGTCGTACATACGGATTTCCTGCCCGATAATTCCCTGCTCTTTTTTGACTGTCTGTTCCGTAAAATAAGGAGACTGAACAAAATCAAGCAAAATCTCCAGCGAATCATAAACATGCTCCGTGCAGGAGAACAGATAGCAAGTCACATCAAAAGAGGTATATGCATTGGCCGAAGCACCTGTTTTTGCATAACGAGTAAAGGCGTCTCCATCTTCGCTCTCAAAAAGTTTATGCTCCAGATAATGCGCAATTCCTGCCGGAACTTTGCTCTCCTCTTTCTCATCGGAACGGCGGAATCTTGTATCCACTGAGCCATACCGTGTCCCAAAGATCGCATAGGTAGAAGTATTTTTCTTCTTTGGGTATAAATAAATCTGCAGCCCAGAAGGATGCTTTCCTTCATAATAGGAATCGCCCAATCGTTCACTGCGGACTTCTTTTAATTCACTCAAATTCATGACTTCGCCCCCTCAGATGATGTCAAACGATAGATGGCAGCAGGCTGTATCTTCTGTGCCGCTTCGACAATCTCTTCCGGCTTGACTTTTGAAATCTGATCGGCGTATTCTAGCGGCGTCTTAATTTTCGGCGCATACGTTTGACCTACATACCAGTTTTCCAAAGACCAGAGAGAATCCATCACCGTACGATAGGAATTTTCCATCGTGAGCTTTGCAGAAGAAATTTCCTCTTCGGTAATATTTCCATTTTTCATTTCACTCATCTGGCGCTGAATCTCTGCTTGTGCCGCTTCAAAATTTTTGGTCTCAACACCACTTTGAACAAACATTCCCCCCTTCATGCTATCAAAAAGGGAACTGCAGTAATAGCATAGGCTCAATCTTTCACGTACATTCAGAAACAATTTACTGCTGGGGGAACCGCCAAAGACAGTATTCATCAAAGCCATTGCAGGCCATTTTGGAGACTGCAGATTGATAGCAGAGCGAAATCCCATTACAAGTTTCCCCTGTGCAACGTTCTGTTTTTCCGTCTTTTCTAGGATTTTTTCAGAAGGTGTCCTAACAATCGTATCACATGTTTCCGGTTCCCGATGAATCCCCGAAAATGCTTTTTGGAATCCGCTGCAAACAGCCTGCGGATCACAATCCCCCAAAGAGAGCAGTTCAATTTTAGAGTTGCGAAGTAGTTCTTTCCATGCTGGAACAAGTTCTTCCGGGCGAAGTTCTTCTACTGCACTTCGTCCTCCAAAGCGGTCGATTCCAGCAGGTTCATCCGAAAACATCAACTTTTGGCACTGCAAAAGTGCATACATGCGTTTATCGTTATACTCTGCGTCCATGCGCTCCAATGACTGCCGTTTTTCCTGCTCAAACCCATCTTTTGGAAATAGGCCATTTGCAATCAATGGATCAAAGATCATCCCGCAAAGTACATTCGCAAGTTCATAAGAAATCTTCTCTTGCGAAAGCGCATAGCGATCTGATATTCCGGCAGCGGAAAGCGTCAACACCTGCGCATCTCCCAGTTTAGAAGCTTCTGCGGTCACTACCGAGCCGTAAAGATCCGCCATTTTTTTACTCATAGCAGAAAAATCCGGGTACTTACGACTGGCACGGCTAAGCAAAAATGGAATCATTGCCGTTGCAGCCGCACGGTTCTTCTTCATCGGTAGAAAAAAGTTTACAGAAATATGAAATGTTTTAAATTTAGGATCCCGAACGCCGAGAAAACGAATGCCGTTTCCAAGCGCCGTCTGTTCTAGTTCGGGCATATTATTCATCTCCAATTTCGAGCCTCATTAATTTATTTATTATAACACATCCTCCCCCGATAGAAAAGAATGAATATTCTAAATATTCTATGAACTTGCACAAAAACAACGTCATTTATACATTTAAATTTCCTCTTCTTGAAATAGCTTTTACTGTTAAATTATGTTATACTAATTTGTATTTTCATTGGAGGAATTATAAATTTATGCAAAATCAAAAAAGAGTGCATCTCGCTGAGTCCGGCTTATTTTTGGTCACCATCCTATGGGGGACTAGCTTTGTTATTATAAAACAAGCAACGGCTCTGGTCGAGCCAGGATATTTACTTGGAATTCGTTTTCTTTTTGCGGCCGTCATGATGGCCTTGATCTTTCACAAAAGACTAAAACTTCTTACACTCGACTCTCTAAAATTCAGTTTCATTCTTGGCGGACTCCTTTTCTTATCTTACTATCTTCAAACCGTTGCCATAAAATACACCACTGCAGGGAAAAATGCATTTTTAACAACGATTTATGTGATAATTGTTCCATTTTTATACTGGATCATTCGAAAAGTTCGTCCCCGTCCCGTCAATTTAATCTCTGCTTTTTTCTGTATCATTGGAATTGCATTGATTTCTCTTTCCGGAGATTCCTTTTCTCTGAACTTCGGGGATTTTTTGACAATTCTCTGTGGCTTTTTCTTTGCGTCTCATATTGTTTTTCTAAGCATTGCTTCCAGACAATATGACCCGATTCTAATGAGCATTCTTCAATTTTTTATCGTTGGCATTCTCAGCTTTTTGGTTGCTGTTTTTACCGAACCCGTTCCAGTATTATCACCAGCTTCTCTTTTGCCCATTTTATATCTCGCTGTTTTCTGCACGATGATTGCACTTGGACTACAGGCGGTCGGAGAAAAATACGTAAACCCTTCAAAAGCTTCTTTAATCATGTCTCTGGAATCCTTGATCGGCTGCATCAGCGGCATTGTTTTTCTCGGAGAACCTCTCACCATAAAACTGGTTGCTGGTTTTGCGATGATCTTTCTAGCCATGCTCATTTCTGAACTGCCTACTATTCTAAGTAAAACAGGTCCAGCCTCAAAAAGTGAACCTTAAAAACAAAAAGCGGCTGTTTTTAAACAGCCGCTTTTTTATTGATCTTTTTTTGAAATTGTTGGATCTCCGGGCCAATTTCGGATTCCTGTTCCAGTATAAGCCAACATAAAAAGCAGCCCTGTCTGAATCCAGAAAATCGTCACATCTGTGATTCCGTGAATCAAAACAGCGATCGTAAGGCTCACAGTCAATAATGCAATGCCTCTATAAGCTTTTCGTTTTAGCCGTTTCCAAAGTTGTTTTACCTGGGCAATCATAAAAGTCAAAAAGGCACTACAGCCAATGATGCCATAGTTTAGCATCATGTCCAAAAAGAGATTATGGCAATGATAGGTACTGTAAGTTCCCAGTTCTTTGGAAACAATCGTATAAGCCATCGGGCCACGTCCGAGCATGGGCGTATCAAGGAACCCATGGAATGCTCCCCACCAGACATCCATTCGATTACTGGTCGTGTCATCGATACTATTGAAACGTGGGAAAAGGCTGGGAATAAAGTTGCAGGCCAAAATAAACAAAATTAAAATTGTAAGATAAATAGCTGCAATTTTATACTTTTTCTTTAAAAGCAAGAAAACCAAAACTCCGGCAGTCATAGCCGTCCATGCAGACATCGATGCACAGAGATAGAGCCCAATTAAATTGATTCCAATGACTGCTGCATAAAAGGTTCTTCCCTTTGAATTAATATCCGCACGATAAATCGCAATAATGACAATAAATTCAATGATTGCTCCATAATAGTTTGGATTCAAAAAAAACGATTCCGGACGATATGTAGGCATTGTGCTATACTGGGATAACTTTTGATAAATGGCGAACAAGGCTGCTAAAACACTTCCAGCACAAGCGGTATCCATCATCAGATAAAACAGCGCATACGTCATAACGGAACGCAGATAAAATGCACATACATAAATCGTAAAAATTCCAAGGCAGCAGGCTATTCCTAAACGATTTCCATAATAGGCAGAAAGTAAAGCGGAGATTCCGAAGAATCCAACCAATACCTTTCCATAAGGAACTCGTAAAACAGCCCGGCGCTGCTTTTTATGAAACAATATATAAATGCAAGACAAAATCAAAACGCCTGCCGTTATTATATACGGAAGAAAAATGGAAGCTGTAAGGATCAATGCCAAATAGAAAACTGCGTTAGGCTGTTCAGAAACAGAACAACGTATTTTCGCAATCAGATCCTGAATATCGACCAACCTCCTTCTTCTTTGAAATATCTACGTAATTTCGCAACATTCCCATTATTCTGAAATTTTATTATACCATGAACACGCCAAAATGCAATCTTCTTCTATTTAAAAGCTTTTTATTCTTAAAATATCATTTAAATATGAACAAATTGAAAAAATATATTTGAAATTTGCAAAACACGTTTTGTTACGGTTGAGATAGTCACGCAAAAATAGTATAATGAAAACTAATAATTTAAAGACGACAAGGAGCAACATATGGAGCACGAAAATCACACGTCGTATACAGGTGGTCTTACCTCAGCAGAAGTTCAGCAACGAATTCAAAAAGGTCTTGTTAATGGCACAGAAGATATTCAAACCAAAAGTACAAAACGGATTGTTTTCGAAAACGCAATCAACCCATTTAATATTTTGAACCTGATTTTAGGTGCTCTTGTCCTTTTTGTCGGTTCTTTTAAAAATGCGCTCTTTTTGGGCGTCATGATCTGCAATACATTTATCGGATGCTTTCAGGAAATTCGTGCAAAGAAAACAATTGACCAACTTTCTCTGATTGCATCTCCCAAAGCCCATGTAATTCGAGACGGAAAAAAGCAAAAAATTGAGATCTCAAAAATTGTCTTAGATGATTTGATGGTGCTCTCTTCAGGAAATCAAATTTGCTCTGATTCAGTTGTCATTTCCGGCGAATGTGAAGTCAACGAATCATTAATCACCGGCGAATCAGACCCAATCATAAAACAGCCAGGTGATCATCTGCTCTCTGGAAGCTTCTTAGTGTCAGGTTCCTGCCAGGCACAAGTAGAACATATCGGAAAAGATAATTATGCTGCAAGAATCACAAGCAGCGCCAAATACATCAAAAAGCCAAATTCCGAAATCATGCAGTCAATCAATCTGCTGATTAAAATCATTGGATTTATTTTATTCCCAGTGGGACTCGCCCTTTTTTACAAACAGGTTTTTATCTCCAATATTGATTTTCGCGAAAGTATCATCAGTACCGTTGCTGCTTTGATTGGAATGATTCCAGAAGGACTTGTCCTTCTGACCAGCGTTGTGCTCGCCGTCGGGATTATCCGTCTCTCTCACAAGCACGCCCTCGTGCAAGAACTCTATTCGATTGAAACGCTTGCAAGGGTTGATACGCTTTGTCTTGATAAAACCGGTACCATTACGGAAGGTACCATGCAGGTGGACAAATTTGCACCTTTTAACGATGAAGAAACAGCGTTATTAAAAGATGCTGCTTCAGCCGTTATTCATACACTGAATGATGCAAACCCAACATCTGCCGCAATTTCAGAATTTTGTTCCCAGCCGCCCTCATGGAATCCCGTCGTAAGCGTTCCTTTTTCTTCTGCACGCAAATGGAGCGGTGTCTCTTTTGACGGGCACGGTACTTATGTATTGGGTGCAGGTGAATTTGTATTGGGCAGCCGCTTTTCTCAAATCCGTCCTCAGGTTGAGAAGGCCTCCCAAAAAGGTCAGCGTGTGTTGGTCCTTGCTTATAGTGAAAAGCCAATCTGTAACCAGACTCTCCCGGAAGATATTGCCCCGAAAGCACTTTTCATGATCAGTGATCGAATCCGGAAAAGTGCCAATAATACCCTGCAATATTTTGCTGATCAGGGAGTTGATTTAAAAGTAATCTCCGGAGACAATGCGATCACTGTTTCTAAAATTGCCCAGAAGGCCGGCCTTAAAAACGCCGATCAATGGGTTGACGCCACCACTTTAAAAAGTGAAGACGATGTTAGAGAAGCTGCAACAAAATATACAGTCTTTGGAAGGGTAACTCCTCAGCAAAAGCTTCAGCTTGTTCAGTCACTAAAAAGAAATGGTCACACGGTTGCAATGACAGGAGACGGTGTCAATGATGTATTGGCACTAAAAGAAAGCGACTGCAGCATTGCAATGGCTTCTGGAAGTGATGCGGCAAGAACAGTCAGTCAGATCGTTCTGATGGATTCTGATTTTGCTTCGATGCCTTCGATCGTTGCAGAGGGCAGGCGCTCCATCAATAATCTTCAGCGCTCTTCCTCCCTATTTTTAGTAAAATCTTTTTTTAGCACCATTATTGCAATCTGCTTTATCTTCCTCCAGACTACTTATCCGTTTGAGCCAATTCAGTTTACCCTGATTAACGCACTGACAATTGGGATTCCTTCATTCTTCCTTGCTTTGGAACCCAATAAAGAACGAATTCATGGAAAATTCATTCTCAATATTATTAAAAAATCCATTCCAGGAGCAATCACAATGGCTGCAAATATTTTGCTTCTGGTTCCGTGTGCTTCCTTTCTGGGACTCAATGCAGGTCAGCTTTCCACTCTATCTGTGATGCTAACCTGCTATACCGGATTAATGAACCTCTTTAAAGTCTGTTTCCCCTTTAATGCGATTCATACCATTTTGTTTTCTTTGATGTGTGTAGGCTTTTTGATTGCACAAATTTATTTTCAACCTCTTTTCTCTCTGGTTCCTCTTACGATTCCAATGGTGCTGCTTTTAATTCCGCTGCTGTTCTGTGCAACAGCTATGATGGTTTTCCTATCGCATTTGATCGACCGGATCATTATGCGCCCACACAAAAAAGCACACAGACAAAAAGCGCGCAGACAAAAAGCACTTCATTAAAAATTTTATAAAACCTTAAATAAAAAAGCACCGACAGTTTAAAATTATCTGTCGGCGCTTTTTTATTTCATAATTCTTGAAAAGTATGCAGCACTGCTTTCTCCCGGTGGACGAAGAAATCTGCCCAAACCAATTAGGCAATTCTCCGAATGAGTCAGAACATTCATTTTTGCTTCGCAAGTCAAAGTCGCTTTAAATCCTAATGAGCGAATGACCGGCAATGCTTCCGGACTAACAGCTCCAAAAGGATATACAAAAACATTCATGTCAACCCCAACATGTTCTTTTATCATGCTCTGCGCCTTCTGCAGATCTTTACGCAGCATCACTTGATATTCCTGCGTATTTTCAGTCTTTAATTTTTTGGCACCCAAACGTCCTTTTTGACTGTGTAGATTATAAGTATGATTTTCGATCTCCACAACTCCGCTTTGCTGCATTTCCGAAAGCTGATCCCATGTTGCATGAGAATAAGTTTTATGTCCACCATCTTTCTCACTAAAAAGCTCCGAAAAATGGGCAATCGGAGAAAGCATCATTTTCATATTGTACTTTTTAAAAAGCGGATATGCGTACACATAGTTATTATAATATCCATCATCAAATGTAATCAAAATCGGCTTTTCCGGAAGCTCTGTGCCGTCTTTGACATAAGAAATCACATCCTGCATTGTAACCGTTGTAAAGTGCTGCTGCTGCAGATAAGTAAGGTCGTTCTCCAATGTTTTTGGGGAAACAATATATTTACTCCTTGACGTATTATATGGAAGAATGCTGTGATACATGACAACGGGAAGATTAACACCTTTTACCGGCTGCGCCTGAACTGCCACTGCCGCAGTATGTGAAGCTCCCCAAATTAAAAGCCCCGCGGCAACTGCAAAAAGAGCAGCTAATATTCCGCGGTGAATTTTGCCAATAAAAAACATGGCACATCCGCCTCCTCCTAAAACGTACGGGGCAGATGCACCATTTATGCAATTAAATTCTAATTTATCTGTTTTATTCTGAAAACGATTTCATCAGTATCTCTTGAAAAAAAGAAACGATTTTTTCAAATACCTCCTGTGAATTTGTCTCCGCTAAAACTGCATGACGCGCACCGGGATACAATTTTACCTCTACCTTCGTTTTGCCTGCACGTTGCAAATGCTTTGCTACACGCAAAGGACCTTTTCCGTTCTCTCCTATTGGATCATGGTCACCGGAACAAATCAGCATTGGAATATCAGGCACCAAGTGAAACCACTGAGCAGAAGAAACTCTTCTCTGCAGTTCTAAGATATCCCGATATCCGGAAACTGTCAGATCGAATCCGCAAAGGGGGTCTTCCGTATACTGGTCAACTGCCTTTTTATCTCTCGAAATCCAATCGTTTTCCGTACGATTAGGGGCAAAATGTTTATTATACTGCTGTGTGCTCAGACGCTTAAAAATAGGATCATGTGCTAAAGCGCCTTTCTTTCGAATCATATGACTCGCAAAGCGCAATTCCGCCCCACAGATAGGATTCAATACTGGGCCACAGGTCCCGATATAAACAGCTCCTGTTAGATCACTACCATAGCGTACTGTATACTCTCTTGCAAGAAGAGAGCCCATATCATGGCCAATTAAAAAATAAGGCTTTCCCGGATGCACTCCCTGCTCCATACAAGCAAGCTTATGCATATCGCCGATCAGGTTATCTGTTCCACCGGTTCCAAAATATCCATACGTACTGCCTGTAGAAACTGACTTTCCATGTCCAAGATGATCATTTATCGCCACTGCGAACCCATTTGAAGCTAAATATTTACAAAAAGGAACATATTCAAGGCTATGCTCTGCCATTCCGTGGGCAATCTGCACCACCGCACGAACATTCTCTTGTTCCTTTGGCTCAAACATTCTGACAAAAATTCGTTCGCTGTCTACGCAGGAATCAAAGGATAGCTCTCTTTCCACAATTTTCAAAAGAAATCCCTCCTTTTGTATGAGATCTTTTTCTATTTTATTATACAAAAAGTTAGGAATCTATTTTTGGCGGATTTGTAAATTTTCAAAGAAATGAATGTGTCTTTCTCATTTATTCGAAAGATTCCAGCCCTTCTAAGCAAAAAGAGGGAATGAATTTTTTCTGTGCAGAAGCCCGATCCTGCACAAATCCTTCTAATCCAAGTTGGAATAAATGGGACTGTACTTTCTGATATTCACGTTCTGTAATTCTGCGATCAATCGGAGGCATCTCTCTCGCCTTTCCGCATGGCAAATACTGCGCCATTAAACTGACAAGAACCCCTTTAGGCAAATTCTCTTTCATCCAGTCAAGCGCTGCAATCGAATTTTTCGTGTGACCGGGAAGAATCAGATGTCGGACAATCGTTCCTCGCTGCATCAACCCCTCATGGTCAATCACACACGGGCCCGTCTGACGAACCATTTCTAAAATTGCCTGACGGGCAGATGTTACATAATTTTCCGCATTGGAAAGCTCTTTCGAGAGTGCCGGATCATCATATTTGTAGTCCGGAAGATAGATATCAATCAGTCCTTCCAACATATGCAATGTCTCGATCGATTCATATCCACTGGAATTATAGACAACCGGAACCGGAAGTTTTCGATAAGAAAGAGCTTCTGCAACAGCCGGTGCAAAATGGCAAGCCGACACTAAATTAATATTATGCGCACCCTGATCGACCAAGTGAAAGAAAACTTCTGAAAGCTGTTTTGGCGTTAGATATTTTCCCACTTCTCTTCGAAGACTGATCTGCTCATTCTGGCAAAAAACGCACTGAAGTGAACATCCTGTAAAAAAGACGGTCCCGCTTCCTTTTGTTCCGCTGATACATGGTTCTTCCCAATAATGGAGTGCCGCCCTCGCAACACTTGGCATCGTCCCCATTCTGCAATACCCATTCCCGGATTTTTCCAAGCGAAGTGCGCCGCATTCTCTCGGACAAAGTCTGCAAGCATTCATCTCTCTTCTTCCTCCCGAATCATCAACATTCCACACATTCCGCCCCGTTTTCCGCCGGAAGCACGATGAGACCAAACAAGTTCCGGATGGCATTTTGTACACAAACCGCCGATCGTTACTTTTAGGACGCCGGCTTCTTTCAAAATGCGTGCATTTGTCTCCCACAAATCAATATAGTATTTTCCATTGGGTTTCTTTTCAATTAAGGTCTCCGGCTGAAGTGTCTTTAAAGCAGCAAATTCCCGTTCGACAGGTTCGTCTACTTCAAAGCAGCATGGACCAATAGACGGACCAATAAAAGCCTGTAGATTCTGGGGCAAAGAACCAAATTCCCGCTGCATGGAAAAGACTGTTTTAGCAGCAATTTTTCCGACTGTTCCTCGCCAACCAGCATGACAAACTCCAATTGCAGAAGAAATCGGATCGACCATCAAAATTGGTACACAATCTGCACCGAAAACACAAAGTGTTACTCCTTTATCATTCGTAATCAGTCCGTCTATGCTCTGCCATGGTTTTGGAAATAAAATTCCTGCGCCGCGGTCTTCTCTTCCAACTCGGCGGATATTTGTATGGTGATCCTGTGCGGTTAACACAAGAGATTCTATTGGAAACCCCGTAGCATGGCAAAAGATTCTATAATTTTGGAGCACTGTTTTTTCATCATCACCACGGCCAAACCCCAAATTCATAGTTGCAAGATATCCTCTGCTGATACCACCAAGTCTTGTCGAAAAAGCATGATGAAACTGCGGCAACTCGGAAAGTTCCGGAAATGTTAAAAAGGGAACCCCCTCATTTCTGCATTCCTTCATATGATTCTGCATAAATAAAAAAATACTCCTTCATGTTAGATAAGTTCAGTGTATCATAAAAAGTAGCTAAAATCAGCCGATTATACAGAAAAAAGCCGCTCTTTAAGAACGGCTCTCTGATATTTGAGGAGTATCTTCGCTTTCTTTCGCTTCTGGCTCCTCATAGGGAAGGATCTTCTTCTTGACAACCAATCCTTCGTATTTTAACTTAAATTGCACACGGCCGATAAATTGATGATCACAATGGCGACAGTAAAAAGGTGCCCGGAAGCTTTTGCTTTTAAGCTCCCAATCCTTTTTCCTTCGAGCACGACGCCCGCAGATATCACAGCAAAACCGCATATCCGCCGGGTTGATCAGCGGATTATCCAAACTGCAAATCGTCACCGTTTTAAAAAGCATTCGATCATAAAATTCTTTGCAGGAAGCATCCATAATAAATTCTTTTAGGGCATCTTCCTGATATAATTTTTGAAAACAGCGCAGCGACAAAAAGCTGTCGTCCAGTGCCCGATGATGATCGAGATCATCCTCTTTAATTTCCAAAGCTTCTGCTGCAGACGAAAGGCCCATCTGCCGACCACTTTTATCATGCATCTGAGCCTCACAAAAAGCCTGCAGATCAACATATTCTGTCAAAAAAGGGATTTTAGGATTTCCGGTAAAATAGCGGCAATTTTCGATCAATGCCAAAACATCCGAAGTTCCCCATGTCATCAGGATACATTTTCCGGCCCATCTCTTAAAGCGGCTCATCACCTGCGTAAACAGAAGGCCTTCCTCTAAATCCTCATCCTTTAGATTGGTCAGCATACTGATTTTTCCGCTGATCTTTTTTCCAACCTGCGGATGGATAAATTCAGAAAAAGTATCAATCGGGTTCAGATCTGGACCCAATTTAACTGCTCCAAACTCAATAATTTCATTGAAAAAACTCTTCGTTCTCCGGCTGTAAGTTCCGTTCCACTCCAGATCCAGAATAACAATCTGCTTCATAGACCAGTCCTTATCTTTCAGGATTTCGTGTGACTTGCCTTTTTCATGCGAAGCTCTTTGCTCAGAATCCTTTTACGCATACGGATGCTTTTTGGTGTAACTTCCACCAATTCATCATCTTTAATAAATTCCAAGCACTGCTCCAGACTCATAATGCTGGCAGGCGTTAATTTTAATGATTCGTCCGCGCCTGATGAACGGGTATTTGTGACATGCTTTTTCTTGCATACATTTACAACAATATCATCACTCTTAGGGCTAACTCCGACAATCATTCCCTCATAAACTTCGACGCTTGGCCCAATAAACAAACGGCCACGGTCCTGCGCATACCAAAGTCCATAACCAGTCGTCGTTCCGGCTTCATGTGCAACCAAGCTGCCTTGATTACGTGTTTGAATCTCGCCCTTATACGGTTCATAGGAATCAAAAACATTATTCATAATTCCGTTGCCGTTCGTATCGGTCAAAAACTCCTGACGGTATCCCATAAGGCCACGCGCCGGAATTTTAAATTCCAGATGGCTCATTCCCGTATCACGGGTACCCATGTTGACAATTTCCGCCTTACGGCTGCCCAGTTTTTCCATGACTGCGCCCACATAATTATCCGGCACTTCAATCATCAGTAATTCAATTGGTTCACATTTTTTGCCGTCAATCGTCTTATAGATAACAGTCGGGCTGGAGACTTGGAATTCATATCCCTGACGCCGCATTTCCTCAATCAGAATAGAAAGATGCAGTTCTCCTCGGCCAGAAACCTTAAAGGTATCCGGAGAATCCGTCTCTTCTACACGCAGCGCAACATTTGTCTCGATTTCTTTCATCAGACGATCTCTCAGATTACGTGAAGTCACATATTTTCCTTCACGTCCGGCAAAGGGACTGTTATTTACCATAAACATCATGGAAACAGTCGGTTCGTCGATTTTAACAAACGGAAGCGGCTCAATACAGTCTGGTGAACAAATCGTTTCGCCGATATTAAGATCGGTAATGCCGGAAACAGCCACCAGATCGCCCAGATGCGCTTCCTCTACCTCAACGCGCTTTAAGCCCTCAAACTGATAAAGCTTTGTTACGCGCACGTTTTGCGTGGTACCGTCACGATGGCAGAGGACGACATTTTCTCCATCATGAACTTCACCGCGCTCCACACGGCCGACTCCAATGCGTCCAACATAATCATCATAATCGATATTGCTGAACAACACCTGAGTTGGACCGTGCAGATCTCCGGTAGGCGCAGGAATATTTTTGAGAATTGCCTCAAAAAGAGGACGCATATCTTTTCCTGGAACCTTTAGATCGTCTGTTGCATAACCGTCACGGCCGGAAGCATAGATTACAGGGAAATCAAGTTGATCCTCATTGGCCCCTAATTCGATAAACAAGTCGAGAACTTCATCAACGACTTCCATCGGACGAGCACCGGGCCGATCAATCTTATTTACAACAACAATTGGCTTTTTTCCAAGTCCAAGTGCCTTTTTTAGGACAAAACGCGTCTGCGGCATACAGCCTTCAAAAGCATCTACCAAAAGCAGAACTCCATCGACCATCATCAGAATTCGTTCCACTTCTCCGCCGAAATCGGCATGGCCGGGCGTGTCAACAATATTGATTTTCGTATCTTTATATCTGACAGCGGTATTCTTGGAAAGGATCGTTATTCCACGTTCGCGTTCCAGATCGTTACTGTCCATCACTCGCTCTTCCACTTTTTCGTTGCTTCGGAAAACACCGCTTTGGCGAAGGAGCTGGTCAACCAGCGTAGTTTTACCATGGTCAACGTGGGCAATAATGGCGACGTTTCTTAAATCTGTTCTTTGATCCATAACAATTTGTACCTCTTTTACTCTTCTTCAATGGGCTTTTTTACAAATGCAAATTAAGCAAACTAAGTTATTATATCATATTTTGCAAGAAATAGTAATAACCTAAGCCTAAAAAATCGAGGTTGACATGACTAAAGATTTCTAAACATTTTCATAAAACTCTGTCAGAATTGAAAAAATTCACTCAATTTTTAGGGTATACAATTTCAGGCAAAAAGAAGCGCACCCCAACTTTGATGAGGTGCGCCAATAACATGGAGCGAACGACGAGGCTCGAACTCGCTACCTCCACCTTGGCAAGGTGGCGCTCTACCAGATGAGCTACATTCGCAAAAGGCTAAAACTTACGGGTATCAATATACACTTTTCTGAAAAATTTGTCAAGTCTGTTTTTACAGGAAATTCACGCACTCTGCGTTGTAATCTTTCAATCCAAATGATATAATAAATAAAAATTGATCGAAATATGGAGGCTCCCGCTTATGGAATATAAAATTGATCTTGGCCCCTGGGGGGGCATTTTTGCTGTCCCCAACGCGGTAGTAGACCGATATTTAAAATTGGCGGGCAGCGTTCAAATAAAAGCACTGCTTTGGGTACTCAGGCACTGTCAGGAAGGCCCTTTGGATGAGCATGCACTGGCCGATTTTCTCGGGATCAGTTCCGCCGACGCCAACGATGCACTGCGTTACTGGCAAGAAGTAGGGCTGCTCAAAAACATCCAAAGCAATCAAAAGAAAAAGAGCGCAGAAGAATCTGCAGCTCCTATCAAAGCACCAGTAACATCTTCTGAAATTTCTGCTCAAAGAATAAAGCCAACACCCATGCTTTCTCGGCCGCAGCGACCAGATCCGGAATTTGTGGCAAAAAGGATTGAGGAAAGCCAAGAAATCGCATGTCTGATGCAGGAAGCACAGCAAATTCTGGGGCGATTGATTTCGCATGGGGACTCAGCAGTTCTTTTGATGCTGCATGACGATTACGGTCTTCCTACTGATGTTCTTCTCATGCTGATTCAATATGCAGTCAGCATTGGAAAAGGAAATTTCCGCTACATAGAGAAGGTTGCGATTAATTGGTCTGATGAAGGAATCACCACACATGAGCAGGCGGAAGAAAAACTTCATCGTCTTTCTGAAGAGAACCGCGCATGGCGCATAGTGGAACAGGCAATCGGTCTGCAGAAGCGCGCACCTTCCGCCCGTGAAAGCAATCTCGCTTCCTGTTGGGTAATGGACTGGAAATTTTCTCCCCAAATGCTGAAACTGGCTTACGACCGCAATGTTGACCGCACTGGAAAATATACGGCCGGATATATGCATAAGATTCTAGAAGGGTGGCACCAAAAGGGGATTTCAACTCCGGAACAATTGGAACAGAAAGATTCTCAAAAATACGCTTCCAAGACATCGGAGACAACGCACGATTTAGATGAGTACTTTCAGAATAGTATGAACGAAATCCTGAAAGAGGTGAAATAAGTGGGATACAGCAAAGCAATTTATGATACCGCTGAGAAGAAGATGGAAATGCGGCGCGATCAAGCCGAAAAAAGCTGTGAACGTCTCAAAGCTGCTTTCTTTAAAAAGCAGCCGAAAGCAGAAGAAATTGAGCGAAGTTTAGCCGATACTTCGATTACTGCAGCAAAGGCCGTTCTCAGAGGAGGCAATGTACGTAAGCACCTAGAAATGCTGAAAAATGCAAATCAAAGTCTGCAAAAAGAATTGAATTTTCTGCTTGCCAAAGAAGGGCTCACCGCCGCCGATCTTGAACCGAAATATTCCTGCAAAAAATGCAGTGATACCGGATATCTGGATGGCCGAATGTGCTCCTGCATGAAACAACTTCTGAAAGAAGAAGCATATCGGGAGCTCAATGACGAATCACCTCTTCAGCTATCCTCCTTTGAAACATTCAGCCTTCGCTATTATCCTTCTGAAAATTTTTCAGGGAAATCCTTCTCTCCGCAGAAACTGATGGAAAAAAATTATCAGCGCTGTAAGCAATACGCTGAAACATTTTCTCCGGATTCCACCAGTCTTCTTATGACCGGCGGCACAGGATTAGGCAAGACTCATCTTTCTCTTGCCATTGCAAAAGCAGTCATTGACCGAGGTTTTGGCGTAGTTTATGGTTCTGCATCTACACTTTTTTCCAGAATGGAAAAAGAGCACTTTAGTAATCAGGAAGAAGTCACTCTGCAAAGTCTTTTAAACTGTGACCTTCTGATTCTAGACGACTTAGGAACAGAATTTCGAACTGCTTTTACGGTGGCGGCTCTTTATAATCTGGTAAATTCTCGCCAGCTTTCTAAAAAACCTATGATTATCAGCACCAATTTATCCTTAAAGGAAATGGCAAACAATTACACAGAACGCTTTTCTTCCCGCATCGGAAGTTATATTTTACTCCCGTTCTTTGGAAAAGACATTCGTCAAATTAAGCGATTTGAAAAAAGTGAGAACTAACAAAAAAGTACGTCCGAATCCAAAAGTACGTCCGAATCCAAAAGCAGGATCGGACGTACTTTTTATTTGAATTTTTATTCTTCTTCCCGGATCACCAATCCCAGCAGCCGCGCAAATTCCACCGCTTGAATTGGGGTAACAATCGCTCCGGAAAGTTCTTTTGCCGATATGATCATTCCATCTGTCCGGCAGGAACGAAGATCCATCCCCTTTAAAGGAGTCTTAAAGAAATTGGCCTTTCTCAGTCCCGTTTTTTGAAAAAATAATTTTCTCCATTCGCAGGAGGAAAACGACGCACCCTCATTTTCACAGCTTTCAAAATGCACCTCATGAAACCGTGTGCCGTCAAAATTGGACAGGCAAAAATTATCATTTTGAAAAGTAATATTTTTTAGCGAACTATTCCATAAAACACTTCCAACAAACTTACAATTTTCAAAAGTGCTGGCTTCAAAAAAAGCATCTTCCATCTGTACATTCGAAAAATCACAATTTTTAATCTGAGAATTTCGAATATCCGTCTCCAAAAATACATTTTCGGAAAGGCAACAATTTTCCATCACAACATTTCTTAGAATTAAACTTTGAGTAATTCCTGAAAATGCTGCATTTTTTAAGACACAATCAGAAATTATACTTTCTTTCTTTCCAGATGTACGAATTAGTTCTACCGCTTTTTCTCCTTCAAAATACTCTAAAATTGGTGCAGACAAAAAGCTCTCTCCCTTCTTAAACCAACAAAAAAGAAGCAGGCACAAAAAATGTGTCTGCTTCTTTTCCAAAGTTATTCTTCTCCCCTGTTATCTTCCAGCGTTCCCAGACTCAGCGCCTTTAAATAAGCATTGATAAATCCATCCAAATCGCCGTCCATTACAGCTTCGATATTACCAGTCTCATATCCCGTACGATGATCTTTTACCATCGTATATGGCATAAAGACATAGGAACGAATTTGACTTCCCCATGCAATTTCTTTTTGGACACCCTTGATATCTGAAATTTTCTCCAGATTTTGGCGTTCTTTAATTTCGACCAGCTTACTTTTCAGCATTCGCATGGCTACATCACGGTTCTGATACTGACTGCGTTCCACCTGGCATGCAACAACAATTCCGGTAGGAATATGAGTCAGACGAACAGCCGACGAAGTCTTATTAACCTTCTGACCGCCTGCACCGCTTGCACGGTAAACATCCATTTTGATATCTGCCGGATCGATTTCCACTTCTACGGAATCATCGATCTCCGGCATCACTTCCAGAGAAGCAAAGGATGTGTGACGGCGTCCGGAAGCATCAAATGGAGAAACACGAACAAGACGATGCACTCCATTTTCGCCCTTTAAATAGCCATAAGCATTTTCTCCCTCTAAAAGGATGCTCGCACTCTTGAGGCCTGCCTCTTCTCCATCCAGATAATCAAGCAGCTTTATTTTATAATCATGACGTTCTGCCCACCGATTATACATCCGATAAAGCATCTCCGCCCAATCCTGTGCTTCTGTTCCGCCGGCTCCGGCATGGAACGTAAGAATCGCATTTTTGCTGTCATATTCGCCGGTCAAAAGCGTCCTTAAGCGCTGGTCTTCCAAATTCTTCTGAATTTTATCCACTTCGGTCTGTGCTTCGGGTAAAAGAGAAAGGTCGCCCTCCTCATCGCCCAACTCACAAAGAGCCTGTGCATCATCCCATGAAGCACGAAGTTTTTCATAAGATTCCAGCTTGTTTTTTAGTTCGGCGGAACGCTGCAGGATCTTTTGAGACTTCTCCATATCATCCCAAAACTTCGGCTCCGCTGCTTTCATATCCAGTTCTTCGATCTCATTGCGCATGGCTTTGATTCCCAATGCGTCCTGCAGATCTTCGATTTCCGGCAGCAGATTTTGCAGAGCAAGTTTTAATTCCTCAAATTGCAGCATTATTATCCATCCTACTTTCTAAAATTGCAGTCCCCTAAAATAGTAACTTAACATAGTTTTTTATTATATCTTGTTTTTAGAAAATTGTAAAGCAAATCCGCTTTTTCCGAATATTTTCTTGCAATTTTTACACAGATTGTAAATAGTCTTAAAACTCTTGTGCAAAAAACTTGCAGTTTTTACGAAAAACCGATACAATAATTTAAGTTAATTGATTACATTCGTCTGGAGGCAAATAAATGACTGACTTTACCGATATGAAATGTCCGGTCTGCGGAAAACCGTTTCTAAGCGGGGATGATATTGTCGTATGCCCACAGTGTGGTGCACCTTATCACCGTAGCTGCTATCAGCAGGTAGGACACTGTCTCTATGAAGATCGGCATGGCACTAAAGATGCATGGAAACCACCACAAAAAGCAGCGGAAAAAGAAGAAAGAATCTGTCCGCGCTGCGGTCATCCAAACCGCAAAGATGCGCTTTTCTGTGAACTCTGTGGAACCTCTCTCTCTAAAAATGAGCAAAACAGCTATCAGCAACCCCGTCAAAATGCTGCAAACTCTGGCAATTCCCAAATGCCTTATATTGCATTTGATCCTCTTGGAGGAGTTGCTCCTACTGAAAAAATAGACGATATTTCCGCTTCCGATCTGGCAAAAGTAGTTCAGTCTAATACCTCTTATTATATTCCGGTTTTTCGTAACTTTGTAAACAATCATAAAAAGCGTTTTAATTTTTCCGCTTTTTTATTTACTGGAAGCTGGTTCCTTTATCGAAAACAATATAAAAAAGGTTGGACAATTGCAAGTGTTCTTCTGATCCTGCATGCGCTTTACCAATATGTCACTTATGTAGTTTCCTATCCGGTGATGCAGTCTCTGCTGAACAGTGCAGGTGTTGCATCAGATGCTTATCCTTCTACTAATCAGATGATTGCAATGAGCGGAATGATTTCTGCTCTTTCAGCTAGCCAGCAGATTGCACTGGCTCTTCCAGGAATTTTAATGATTGGGATTTTCCTGATCAAATTGGTTTTTGGCTTTAAAGCAAATCAAATGTATAAAGCACACTGTGTCAGTGTTGTAAAAGAAATTGAAACTAGTCATCCGCAAGCCGGTGCTTCCTCCGAAAAAACAATCCTCTATCGGGAAAAAGGCGGAGTTAACATGGCTCTCGCACTGGGAATCGTTCTCTGTTATACACTGATTACTTATATCCCCTATTTCTTTTTCTGATTTTTTTGCGCATTCATCCGAATATTCAATCTGAAAGAAGTGTTTTCAAAAATGAAAAAAATCACCAAAGCTGTGATTCCTGCAGCAGGCCTTGGCACTCGTGTGTTGCCTGCCACAAAAAGCATGCCGAAAGAGATGCTCCCCATCGTGGACAAGCCTGCCATTCAATATATTGTTGAAGAAGCGGTACACTCCGGAATCACTGATATTTTAATTATTACGAACCGGGGAAAGGGACTAATTGAAGATCATTTCGACCGTGTTCCCGAACTGGAAGCAAAACTGCAAGGCGGCGGTGCTGCAAAAGAAAAGATTTTAAAAGAAGTCGTTGATATTTCACACCTTGCAAATTTTTATTTTGTGCGTCAAAAAGAAACTCGTGGACTTGGTGATGCCGTTAACCGAGCTCGCTCCTTCGTTGGAAACGATCCGTTTGCAGTCCTCTATGGAGACGATGTGATCATCGGAGAAGATCCCGCCTGCGGCCAGCTGATTCGTGCTTACGAGGAATACGGAAAAGGAGTCCTTGGCGTTAAAAAAGTTTCTCCAGAAGCAATTCATAAATATTCTTCATTAAAAGTGGAACCTCTTCACGATAATCTATATAATTGTACAGATATGGTTGAAAAACCAACACCTGATAAAGTTTTAAGCCTCTTTTCTATTCTTGGCCGCTGCGTCCTTCCGCCGGAAATTTTCGATATTCTTGATCAAACACCTCCTGGAGTCGGCGGAGAAATCCAGCTGACTGACGCTATGCGCACACTGGCACGTTCACAAGGCATGGTGGCCATTGAATTCACTGGGAAACGCTATGACATGGGAAATAAGCTTGGAATTCTCCAAGCACAAGTAGAGGTTGCACTTAACCATCCAGAAGTCGGTAAGGATTTTCACAAATACTTAAAAGAACTTTCTAAAACGCTTTGAGAAAGCTAAAATTCTTTATTGACAATCTTTTTTCAGATTGATATAATTAATCTGTTGCCCTGTGTGTTGCAGTGGCTTGATCCTTGCCCCGGATCTTTATTTGGGGCCATATGTCCATAAGGAGGTGCAAATCATGGAAGAAGTAAAAAGAGCTTATGAAACCGTATTTATCCTCTCTGCTAAATTAGACGAGGATGCTACGAATGCCATGATCCAGAAATTCAAGGATCTGATCGCGGCGAATGGTACTATCGATGGTGTTGACGAATGGGGTAAGCGCAGATTAGCTTATCCGATCAACAAAGAAAATGAAGGCTACTATGTTCTGGTGAACTTTACGAGTGTTCCGTCTTTTACGGCTGAACTCGATCGTATCTACAAAATCACCGACGGTGTGCTGCGTTCCCTGATCGTGAAAAAAGAAGCCTGAAAATTAGGCGAAAGGGTGATTACGAATGCTTAACGTTGCTGTTTTAATGGGTCGGCTAACGGCTGATCCGGAATTGCGTCATACTTCTAATGACATTGCCGTTACCAGTTTTACTTTGGCTGTCGATCGTTCTTATGTAAAATCCGGTGCTGAACGTGCAACAGATTTTATTGACATCGTCGCGTGGAGAAATACTGCAGATTTTGTTTGCAAATATTTCCGCAAAGGCCAGTTAGTAGCTGTTCAAGGGGCTATTCAAACACGTTCTTATACAGATCGTGACGGAAATAAACGCAAAGCATTCGAAATTGTAGCGGATAATGTTCATTTTGCAGAAAGTAAACGGGATTTTAACTCTGCAAATGGAAATTACCATCACGAAGCTGCTCCTGCTCAGCAGCAGTCCCCTGCTCCCGCCTATTCGAATGGTGACACCGGAGATTTCGAAGAAATTCCCGGTGATGATGATCTGCCGTTTTAAAATCTAAGAACGGTATTCCCTGATTTTTAGTTTAAAGGAGGTTTTCCTAATCATGGCCGATAGAGAAAGAAGTGAAGGCGGTCGCCGATATGGTGGTCGTAAAGGTCGTAGAAAGGTTTGCAGCTTTTGCGTCGATAAAGTAGACTCCATCGATTATAAAGATGTTGCAAAGCTTCGCCGCTTTATTTCTGAGCGTGCGAAAATTCTGCCTCGCAGAGCGACTGGAACCTGTGCACGTCATCAGCGTGAATTGACCACCGCAATTAAGCGTGCGCGTCATCTTGCGCTTTTGCCGTTCAGCAGCGACTAATTTGTTTTATTAGCTTTTTATAGCTTTTTAAAAGGCACCAGTTCTTAATTAAAGAGCTGGTGCCTTTCGTTATTAGATTCTTTAATTAAAATTAATATGAAAAGACCTTATTCAGGAAAAACTCAATCTCCCGAATAAGGCCTTTTTATTATTATTCATTAACCATTTGAAGAAGAATTTGCATTGATCAAAATTGTGATTGTTGAATTGGCCGCCATTTTGTCTCCGGCATTCTGATTTTTATAACCATAAACCTGTCCAATTCCTACATATTCACTATGCCCATTTTCCTGCTGTACAGAGGTAAATCCACGTGATTTCAATGCGCTCACTGCTTCTTGTGCGGTTAGTCCCGCAAGATCCGGCAACGTTATAAGCGCATTCCCATCACTTACAATCACCGAAATAGCTGTTCCTTTTACCATTTTCTCTCCAGCTGTCGGCGTTTGCGAAATAATATATCCTGCCTCCACCGTATCACTGTATTCATGCTTCGAAACAGCTACCTGATAATCAGCATCCGAAGAAGATTGCTGATAGTCCTCATATTTTTTGTTTACAAGATTCGGAACCGTAATTTGTTCCGCTACTGTAGAACTCACTTCAGAAGTTATCTCTGAGTCAGCAGTTCCTACTTCAGACGTCTGAGGGACAGTCGTCTGCTGCTGACCTTTATTATTACTAAAAGACATCCGGACAACGGCAACCACTGTTACAATAATGAGCAAAACAGCACATACTAAAATAACCCATACAAACATAGGAATTTTCTTTTTGCTTTTATGCCCTATATTCTTATGAACCTGCGGCGACCGAGATGGCCGAGAAGGCTGAATCCGTTGAGATTCCTGAGAAGTTTCTTCTTTTAAATCATGTCCCTCTTCCGGACTCTTTTCTGCTATTTCCTCTTTTTGAGCAGGAATCGGGCTCGGAATCCGCCGCAAACTTTCTGTCTCTTCGATTGTCGCCGTAATGGTAGGAGAAGCTGACAGCTCTGCTCTCATACGCTCAAATGTAGGCGTCCTTTTTTCCGCAGAAACCTGTAGTGCATTTGCTAATGAAGTTACAACATGCGGAGGAATATTTTGAAGGATTGAAGATGGAATTAAAAGTCTAGGATCCTCTTTTCTTGCCAAAGCATTTTTTGGAAAACTACCTGTTAATGCAAAGAAAAGGGACGACGCAAAGCCATAGACATCTGTTGATTCTTTGAGCGCTGCTGTTCCTTCGCATTGTTCCAATGCAGCACACCCTGATACCAATGAATCCTGAAGTTCTGTCCCAAAATGCCATACCTGTTCAATACAAAAATCCCCCAGGATCATACTTCCATTCGGCAAAATAAACAGTGTATCCGGAGAGATTCCTAAATGAGAAATTCCAACTGCATGCAAGGTAGAAAGCACCATTAAAACTGGCATAAAAAGCTGTCTTGCCTCATTCCAGCTTAAAGAACCCCCGCTGCGCTTTACAAAATAGCGCAATGTAATTGCATTCATCCATGGAGCTACTGCATAGACAGTTCCATTTTCCTCAAACACATCTTCAATATGTGCCATTGCAGGCTGGGTATGAAAACGCAGCAAAGCCTGCTGATTTTCTAAAAAGGTCTTTCGATCCTTTTGGAAAACTTCTTTCAGTTCTTCCTGCGGATTGATTTTTAATCCATCAGAATTGCGCAGCGCCAAAGTCTGCGGAAAGAACTCCCTAATCTCTACTTTTTCTTTTGTTTTTAAATCGAGACCAATATATAGAATTCCTTCTCCATTTTTACGCATTGCGCGGCCGACCAAATACTGATCTTTCAATATTGTTCGATATGGAAGAGCATCAGGAAGCTGCAACTCAGCTAAAGAAAATCCACAATGCGGGCATTCTTCAGCTTCATCGGTCTCTTCCATGCAGGCCATACACAGCCTGTCATAATCCGCCATTCGTGCGTTCCTCCTTCAGGCATGTCTAAAGCATGTCGATATTTAAACCCATATTCTACAACTCCAAGATTGCCACTATTTATTCTTCATCACTAACTTCGGAACTTTCCCAGTTATTCCATACGTTTTGGACGTCATCATTATCTTCCAGACTATCCAAGAGCTTCTGCATTTTTTGCTCCGCTTCTGCATCCGGAAGCTTCACATAAGTACTCGGAATCATTTCAATTTCCGCAGTTTCAAATTCATATCCCTTTGCAGAAAGATCATCTAAAATCCCAGAAAAGTCTTCTGGCTCAGTATAAATTTCAAAGACATCTTCATCCGCCTGAAAATCAGAAGCTCCCGCCTCAAGTGCATCTTCCATAACGTGATCTTCATCGCGGTCTTCACGCTCAATAATGAGCAGCCCTTTTTTCTCAAATAAGAACGAAACACATCCGGTTGTTCCCAGATTTCCGCCAAATTTATCAAATGCGTGTCGGACATCAGCCGCCGTACGATTTCTATTATCTGTCAACGCTTCTACAATAACAGCAACGCCATTTGGTCCATATCCTTCATAATTAATGGTTTCAAATTGATGTTCGTTCCCTTCACCAGCAGCTTTTTTAATGATACGCTCAATATTATCATTTGGGACATTGGCTGCTTTGGCCTTTGCGATACAATCTTTCAGCTTAGAATTGCTGTTGGGGTCTGGTCCGCCGCCCTCTTTTACTGCAACTGATAATTCACGGCCGATTTTAGTAAAGACTTTTGCCTTTGCGCCATCGGTTTTCTCTTTTTTGCGCTTAATATTATTCCATTTTGAATGGCCTGACATGTTCTTCGCAGCCTCCCGACTAATAATTTAAAATAGTTACGTTATATTATAACATAATCCAAATGTGATATCAACACTTTGTCTCTTCCTTGACTCATTTCTGTTGTATTTGGATTTGTCTTTTAGATAAGATTTTGTTCATTTTATTTTATATTTTAGCATATTTGACTTTTTCACTCAAGGGGGTGTTTCTTTTTTTATTAGATACTTGACAGTTATTTCACAGTGGCATAGAATGATTCTGATTTGTTCCAAACGGCTCAAATTTAGATAAAAAATGATACATGCAAAAATGCCCCCCAAAAACACTTTTTCGATTTTAGAAAAAGAAAGGTAGTATTTATGAAAATTGGCCTCGATGTCGGCTCTACAACGATAAAATGCGTTGTTTTAGACGATCAAAATAAAATAATTTATCAATCATACGAACGGCATTATTCCCAGATTACAGAAAAGATGACTGAACTTCTTACAAAAGTAAGAGATACCATCTTAAAAGGAAGCCCAGCCCAGCTCACCGTTTCCGGCTCTGCTGGAATGGGAATTTCACAAACCTGTAATCTTCCTTTCGTACAGGAAGTCTATGCCACCCGTATCGCTACAGGAAAGCTTCTTCCTGAAACCGACTGTATTATTGAGCTCGGCGGAGAAGATGCAAAGATTCTGTTTCTGACCGGCGGCATGGAAGTACGGATGAACGGCTCCTGCGCAGGAGGTACCGGCGCATTTATTGACCAGATGGCAACCTTATTAAACATCTCTCTCGACGAAATGGATCAGCTGTCTGCTCAATATGAAAAGATTTATACAATCGCATCCCGCTGCGGCGTTTTTGCCAAAAGCGATATTCAGCCGCTGCTTAATCAAGGTGCACGGAAAAGTGATCTTTGTGCCAGCATTTTTGCAGCTGTTGCCAACCAGACGATTGCCGGCCTTGCACAGGGGCGTCCGATCACTGGAAATGTGCTTTACCTTGGAGGTCCGCTTACTTTTCTCTCCGGGTTACGTCGCGCTTTCGATACCGCGCTAAGAACAACCGGAACCTGCCCGGAAAACAGTCTATACTTTGTTGCGCTTGGCGCTGCTTACAGCAGTGAAATTGAAACAGACTTAGATACAGCGCTCAAAAATATTAAGGAATATGGATCCAGTGGAAATTTCCGCAGTATTCCCCCTCTTTTTAAAGACAAAGAGGAATATCAGGAGTTTTTGGAACGTCATAATTCCTGCAAAGCACCCAGAGGAGATCTTCTCACATATGATGGCTCTGCATTTTTAGGGGTCGATGCCGGTTCTACAACGATCAAAGCGGTTCTTCTCGGCAAAGACGGTGAAATTCTTGACAGCACCTATCAAAGTAATAGTGGGAATCCGGTGCCAGTCGTACGGGAATATCTGCTCTCTCTTTATCAAAAAAAGCCGGACCTAAAGATCGTTTCCAGCGCTGTAACCGGTTACGGCGAGGAGCTGCTCAAAAATGCTTTTGGACTCGATTATGGTATTGTAGAAACCATTGCGCATTTCACAGCCGCCAAATGCTTTATGCCCGATGTTGACTTTGTCATTGATATCGGCGGTCAGGACATGAAATGCTTTAAAATTCGTCGGGGGGCTATCGACAATATCTTCTTAAATGAAGCCTGCTCCTCTGGCTGCGGTTCTTTCCTGCAAACCTTTGCCAATACTCTCGGTTATAAAATTGCTGATTTCGCAAAATTGGGCCTTTTTGCAAAACATCCTGTTGATTTGGGAAGCCGCTGCACGGTTTTCATGAATAGTCAGGTAAAACAAGCTCAAAAAGATGGCGCAACCACAGCGGATATTTCTGCCGGGCTATCCGTAAGTGTCGTAAAAAATGCAATCTATAAAGTAATTCGTGCTGCTTCCGCCGAAGAGTTGGGCCGCAAAATCGTCGTTCAGGGAGGTACCTTCCTCAATGACGCCGTTTTAAGAGTCTTTGAAAATGAATTGGGCGTTGAAGTCGTCCGCCCTGATGTTTCCGGGCTAATGGGAGCCTATGGCGCTGCAATCTATGCAATCAAAAAACAAAAAAAGTCACCGCATCAAACTTCTTTGATTTCTCTCGCGGAACTAAATGATTTCAAGCACGAAGTTAAAGTGACAAACTGTGGACTGTGCAGTAATCACTGCCGTTTGACCATCAATATCTTTGGCAATAACCGCCGCTTCATTGGCGGAAATCGCTGTGAACGTCCGATCACCAAGAAAAGTGGAAGCAATGATTTAGATCTTTACGCTTATAAGCTTAAAAAGCTTCGCAGCTATGCGCCAGTCCCCGGTCCACGCGGAAAAATTGGGATTCCGATGGGACTTAATTTTTATGAATTGCTGCCTTTTTGGCATGCTTTCTTTACCACGCTGGGATTCGAAGTTGTACTCTCTCCCCTTTCAAGCAGAGAACTATATATTCGTGGCCAAAGCACCATTCCCAGTGACACTGTCTGCTTCCCTGCAAAGCTGACCCACGGGCATGTTCTAAGTCTGCTTGATCAGGGAATTGATCATATCTTTTATCCCTGCATGAGTTATAATTTTGATGAAAAACTTGGTGACAATCATTATAACTGTCCTGTCGTCGCCTATTATCCAGAAGTCATTAACGCCAACACCGTCGCGCTTCAGGGAAAAACTTTTATCCATGACTATGTCGGAATTCATAGGAGACATGATTTCCCCAAAAAGATGCATAAAATTCTTGAAAAATATTATTCGGGAATTACTCTGCGGGAAGTCAAAAAAGCTTCTGATGCTGCTTACGACGCTTATAATGCTTATCTTGCCGATATTCGCGAAAAAGGAAACGAAATCATCAAAGAAGCACGCAAGGAGAAAAAGCCAATTATCGTATTAAGTGGACGCCCCTATCATCTTGACCCTGAAATTAACCATGGGATCGATAAATTAATTATCTCCCTTGGAGCTGCCGTCATCAGCGAAGATGTCGTCAGTTGCCTAGTTAAGCGCTTCCACACAGGTGTTTTGAATCAGTGGACTTATCATGCCAGACTTTACGCTGCCGCTAAATACGTCAGCTCACAGAAAGATATGAATCTGGTTCAGTTGGTCTCCTTCGGCTGCGGCGTAGATGCCATCACAACAGATGAAGTCCGCAGCATTCTGGAAGCAAACGATAAGATCTATACGCAGATCAAAATTGACGAAATTACAAATTTGGGCGCCGTAAAAATTAGGCTTCGCAGCCTTTTTGCCGCCCTCGACCAGTGAGGCTTTATCATGGCAGAACTGAAATATACTGATACCGGACGTTTACTCTTTACAAAAGAGATGAAAAAAGATTATACCCTTCTTTGTCCGATGATGCTCCCGATTCATTTTTCCCTTTTCATAGATGTTTTCCGCAACTGCGGATATAAAGTGGAATTGCTGCAAAATGATGGGCCTGCGATTGTTCAGGAAGGGCTCAAATACGTTCACAATGATACCTGTTACCCGGCACTTCTTGTGATCGGACAATTTATAGACGCTCTTCACTCGGGAAAATATGATCTCGACCACACCGCCCTGATCATTACACAGACCGGCGGCGGCTGCCGTGCAAGCAATTACATTCACTTGTTGCGCAAAGCGCTTCATAAAGCTGGGATGGATCAAATCCCAGTTGTAAGCTTAAATCTTTCCCGTTTGGAATCTAATCCCGGCTTTTCCATTACTCTAAGTATGCTGCGAAAAGTAATCGCTGCCGTCGCCTATGGAGATGCTTTGATGGCACTGCGTAACCAAACCAAGCCTTACGAAACACACGTTGGCGACAGTGAGGCACTCGTAAAAGATTGGGTTGATGAACTTTGTTCCCAATTTAAACGCGGAAAAGGATTGGGCTTAAAGGCAGAAAAAGAAAACCTACTCAAAATCGTTCATGATTTTGCTAAAATCCCAACTCAAGCGGTTCGAAAAATTCGGGTCGGTATCGTTGGGGAAATCTACGTAAAATATGCAGCCTTTGCAAATAACCATCTTGAGGATTTTCTTTTCGATCAGGGTTGCGAAGTAAACGTTCCGGGCCTTTTGAATTTTGCAATTTTTAAGGTTGATAACCGCTTGGAAGATATTAAACTTTATGGCGGAAATCCATTTAAGTTTGGTGCGGTCAGCGTTTTATTTGATTATCTGACAAAAATGCAGAATATTTTGACAGAAGCTTTTCAAAGCGAGCCCAAATTTGAAGCACCCACCCCATACGCTAAAGTAAAAGAATTAACGAACGGCGTGATTGGTTATGGGGATAAGATGGGCGAAGGATGGCTCTTGACCGGCGAAATGCTGGAGCTCTGCGAAACAGGTTATGAAAATATCGTCTGCGCACAGCCCTTTGGCTGTCTTCCCAATCATATCTGCGGAAAAGGAATGATTCACCGAATCAAAACGCTGCGGCCAGAAAGCAACATTGTTCCGATCGATTACGATCCTAGCGCAACTATGGTCAATCAAGAAAACCGTATCAAGTTAATGCTGGCAGTGGCTCGTGAAAACCTGCAGAAAAAAGCTGTGCAATCTGACAAAAAAGATTAAAATCAAATAAAAGTCTCCTGTTATAGTTGCTTTTTCGCTAAATTTGTTGATAATAAAAGTAACTTCTAGAAAGGCAGGAGATTTTTTTATGAAAAAATTCATTCAGGAGTTTAAAGACTTTTCCATGCGCGGCAACGTTATGGATATGGCTGTCGGCGTTGTAATAGGCACTGCTTTCAGCGCAATTATCACTTCCCTTGTAAAAGACATCATTATGCCCCTGCTTGGCCTTTTAACCGGAGGCCTTGATCTTTCCAATCTGTCTGTCACCTTACTCGGAAAAGCCGTACTGACTTATGGTTCTTTTATTCAAAATATCTTTAACTTTTTGATGATTTCTCTTTCGATTTTCCTAATGGTGAAATTTGCAAACAAAGTCAGCAGCCTTCGTCAGAAACAAAATGAGCAAAAAGAAAAAGTTTTAGAACCTTCAAAAGAAGAATTGCTTTTAACTGAAATTCGTGATCTATTAAAAAAGCAATCAGAAAAATAAAAAATCCGGCTTTCTCTTTTGAGAAGGCCGGATTTTTTTATTTACATGTTAGTTAACTCAGCGATCCCACTTTTCACAGAGTTTCATAAGTTCATTTGTAAACCGGGTCAAATCTTTATTGGCCCCTCCCTCATTATGCCGAATAACGTCTTCCAGGCGATGTTGAGCCGCCACCAACCGCGCATAAATAGGTGAAGGCTGCCTGCCGGAAAGCGCCACCTTTTTGGGATGCAAAACTTGTGCTTCCATTCCATAATCCAACACACGATCCGAAAGCAAATCATAGCAGGCATTAAAATTCGGCGCATAGGCATCGAATCCATAATGCTTCAGTTCTTCTGTAAATCCTTCACAGCATTTCTGCTCTCCGTGGACAACAAAGACTTTTTTAGGCGCCGGCTGATAAGCTTTAATCCAACGTAATAGTCCAGTATGATCTGCATGTCCTGACAGCATGCGAAAATTAAAAATATGTGCTTTAACCGCAATCTGTTCGCCAAATAGTTTTACAAAATCAATTCCGTCCAAAAGGATTCTTCCAAGGGTTCCATTCGCCTGAAACCCAACAAAGATGATGGAGCACTCCGGCCGCCAGAGATTATGCTTTAAATGATGACGAATTCTTCCAGCTTCACACATACCGCTGGAAGAAAGGATTACTTTCGGGACGCCGTCCGTATTGAGTGATTTGGATTCTTCCACACTTTCTGTCATATGGAGGTTTGGAAAAGAAATCGGTTCAAAACCATGATCAATCAATTGGGCAGTCTCCTCATCTGCATAACCGTGGAGATCTCCGCTATAAATTTTTGTAGCTTCAGTTGCAAGAGGAGAATCCACATAAACCGGAAAACTTGGATTTTTAGGCGTTAGATGACGTTCTTTGATTTCCCGTATTGCATAAAGCAGCTCCTGCGTACGTCCTACTGCAAAGGATGGAATCACTACATTCCCGTGATTTGACAGAGTATTATCAATAATATCGGCAAAAGCTTTGGTATAATCATCTATATGCTCATGTTCCCGATCTCCATAAGTGGATTCCATAAGAACATAATCCGCTTCGGTAATGTAGGTTGGATTTCTAATAATCGGAATATCAATGTTCCCAATATCACCTGAAAATACAATCTTTTTTGTGATATTATTTTCCGTGGCCCAAACTTCAATGCTGGAACTGCCTAAAAGATGTCCTGCATCTACAAAACGAATTTTTACTCCTTCACAGAGATCAATCATCTCTCCATATGAATACGGAGTAAGATACTTTAAGGTATCTTCTGCATCCTTTACGGTATAAAGCGGCTCTACAGGCGCTTTGCCTGCTCGTTTTCCCTTACGAGATTCATATTCTGCATCCATCTCTTGAATATGCGCACTGTCTCGCAGCATGATAGAAAGAAGCTCACAAGTTTTCCCCGTTGCACAAATTTTTCCTTGAAATCCCTGCTTGACCAAAAGCGGCAATCGGCCCGAATGATCAATATGGGCATGGGTAACGAGAACATAATCCACTTTATTTGCAGCAAACGGCAGCTTTGCGTTATCTGTTACATCCGCTCCCTGCTGCAGTCCGCAGTCAATCAAAATTGTCTTGTCCCCCACCGTAAGACAATGACAGCTACCTGTTACCTCTTTATCAGCACCGTAAAAATTCAACTTCATCTTATTTATCACTCCTTATCATTCAAAATCGAGTTCTATCGGACAGTGATCGCTCCCCATCACTTCACTGAGGATTTCACTGTTCTGAACATGTGAAAAAAAACGCTCAGAAACCAAGAAATAGTCAATCCGCCATCCCGCATTATGCTCTCGTGCACGGAATCGATAACTCCACCAACTATATGCACCGATTGCTTCTGGATGAAGCCGCCGAAATGTATCCACGAATCCGCTCTCAAGAAGCTGCGTAAATTTTTCCCTCTCTTGATCTGAAAAACCAGCATGACCTTGGTTTGGCTTTGGATTTTTTAGATCGATTTCCTCATGCGCTACATTCATATCGCCGCAGACAATCACCGGCTTTTTTTGATCCAGCTTCATTAGATAAGTACGAAATGCATCTTCCCATTCCATTCTATAAGGCAAGCGCTTTAATTCATCCTGAGAATTTGGCGTATAAACAGTTACCAGGTAATATTCCGGATATTCCAGGGTTATTGAACGCCCTTCTCCCATATGGTCAGGATCATCAATATCATACTGAACACTAATCGGCAAATTTTTCGTAAAAATTGCGGTACCGGAATATCCTTTTCTAAGGGCAGAATTCCAATAACGGGTGTATCCGGGTAATTTGAAATCTGCTTGTTCCGGCTGCATTTTTGTCTCTTGCAAACAAATCGTATCCGCGTTTGATTCTTTCAAAAATTCCAGAAACCCTTTTTGTAGGCAAGCGCGCAAGCCATTTACATTCCAGGAAAGAAACTTCATTTAGCACCTCCACAAATTGCTTCCTTTTTGTTTTTAATTATATCATATTTTGTGTGAATCTACTATAATTTTTTTATTTCTGTTTTTAAGCAGAAAAATTAAAACAAATCAGCATGAATAAAATTGGCCCTTGCTATAAAAGCAAGGGCCAAATAAAATCATAGATCCTGAAGATCAGCTTCTGGCATATCATTTTCAAGATTGTCCCTTCCGAGATCGGTATCAATTACCGGATAAGCATCTTTACGAATAGGACGGTCGGTTTTGGGGATTTCGTGTTCCTTTCGTACCACATGGGGTTCTTTATATGGAACAGGGTCACCAAAAGTACGATCTGGTTGTCCATCAAATTTGCTCATAAAATCACCTCAAAACTAGAATGTACAAACCAATAAAATTTATCCGTTAACTTATAAAAATGAAGAAATAGGAAAGTTCTTGTTTATCTTGGAAAAATCCGAAAAATCAAAGTTAAAAACAACATTAAATCAAAAAAAGCCGCCCCAGTTAAGGGACGGTTCTCAAAAGACTAAAATTTATCTTTTATTGCTAAAGCATTCACTGCAGTAAACAGGGCGATCGTCGCGCGGCTGGAAAGGAACCTTGCAAGGTCTTCCACAGGAAGCACAGACAGCATCATACATCTGACGCTCTCCGCGTCCACCGTTTGAATTTTGTCTACGTGCTTTGCGGCATTCTGGGCAACGCTGGGGCTCATTAGTAAAGCCTTTCTCAGCAAAAAACTCCTGCTCTCCAGCAGTAAAGGTGAAATTCTGACCGCAATCCTTGCAGACGAGGGTTTTGTCTTGATACATATAATACCTCTTAAATTATGATAGTTCACCATTCGGTGACTTATTTAGTATATGCCCTAATTATCTAAAAGTCAATCAAAATAAAATAAATTATATGGTATTACTTGAGATTTTTTTTTAAAATTGGAAAGAATGGATTTTTACTTACTTTTCATGCAAAAATGAATGGCTTAAGTTTACATCATTCGTGGAGAAGGATTGTTTCCCTTGTGTGCAACACACAATTTTCTGAAAATTTCCATATAATTTGAATGGGTAAAATTTATTTAAAGGAGTCGACGACATTATGAACAGATGTTTTCACCCGACGAGTGAAACATTGAAAGATTATGGCCCTAATCCATATGTGATTAATATCGAAGCAGCTACTAAACAAAATAATAACTATCGTACTGCATTATGGACGGGCAATTATCTACAAACAACCTTAATGAGTATTCCAGTCAACGGAGACATCGGATTGGAAATGCACCCTGACACAGACCAGTTTCTGCGAATTGAGTGTGGCCGCGGAATTGCAAAAATGGGACGCAATAAAAATGATTTAAATTTTCAGAAAAATGTTTCTTCTGGATATGCAATATTTGTTCCGGCAGGCACCTGGCATAATTTAATCAATACCGGAAACGTTCCATTAAAATTATATTCCATTTATGCGCCACCGCATCATCCACGCGGAACAGTGCACAAAACCAAAAAAGATGCACTTGCTGCAGAGAAATAAACTTACAGCGTCCTCCGCTTTTGCGGTCGACGCTGTTTTTGTCTCCAATAAACGGTGAAAAAATTTTTAAAAATATATTTCATGCAAAAATGCACCTTTTTTGGTTATGATAAGAGGAAATATTATTTTATGCTTCATAATTTCGAAAGAAGGTGTAAAAGTGAAAAATATAGGAAATGTAGGCCGAGTGATACGGGCAGTCCTTGCTGTAATTCTGTTTAGTCTGTCTTTTTCACTTCCTAAAAATAAAAAATGGTTTAGTCTGTTCGGGTTTATACCATTAGCTACTGCTATTTCTGGGGTATGCCCTTTATATTCTTTCCTTCATATTTCCACAAGAAAACAATAAATAACCATAAACGGATTCTATCTTTTTTGACGACTCTCGAGTCGTCATTTTTTATATTTCAGTCCGCTTTGTATTAACTTTCAATATTTTATTTGTTGATTTTAAGAATAAATTTATATAATTTTGTTAAAAAAATATATTTAATTACAATTCAGCTGTGCATATAATTGTGTTGGGGATGAAAATATGGGAAAAGATAAAAAATATATAAAATTCAAAAAGAAATATAAGAAAAAATACAAAAAGAAAGAGCAAAAAAAATTAAAATCACTAATAATATCTACCAATAATATTGTTGACAATTTAAATTTAATTTACGCCAAAATAGAGCAACTAAAAGAAGAATTAAACCATGAAGAAAAATAACTTATAGGCAGTTACATTAAAAAGAATACCACCAGCCATCCGAAAAAATGATAGTTGGTGGTACCTTTTTGATGCGTAATTTTTTTGCTGTGGATATAAAAGTATAATTAGAACAAGTTTTTATTGTAAGGGAGAAAGATCAGCACATTTTGTGGATTTCAGTTCATACACAATATCAGCCTGACGGGCCACCTCAGGTGAATGGGTAACGATAATAACACATTTATTTTCTTCTTGAGCAAGTCGAAGAAAAATATTCATTACTGCATTCTGTGTTTCTCCATCAAGATTACCGGTAGGCTCATCAGCTAACAAAATATCTGGATTGTAAGATAGTGCTCGTGCAATAGCGACGCGCTGCTGTTCGCCGCCGGAAAGTTTCAATACTCGGCGATTGGCCTTTACTTCGTCTAACTCTACTTTATCTAATAAATTCATAGCTACTTCACACCGGTCTTTGATCTTCATGCCCGAGATATCCATAGACAATTCCACGTTTTCTACAGCAGTCAGTTGCGGAAGAAGATTGAATCCCTGAAACACAACGCCCACATATTTGCTGCGATAATGATAACGGTCAATGGTGGTAATGTCTTTGTTCTGAAAAAGGATCGTACCGCTCGTAGGTTTGGCCAGCCCAGACAGCAGAGACAATAAAGTGGTTTTCCCTGCGCCAGACTTTCCCATAATAGCGTATACTTTTCCTTGTTCAAATGTATAGGTGATATCCTTAAGGATAGGATGTATTCCGTCGTAGGAATAACTGAGATTTTTCAGCTCCAATATGCTCATAATAATCTCCTCCTTTATGTCCGGTTGGTAAGAATTTTCAACGGCTCATAGCGCAATATAAAAATTATGGCGACAAGACTGGAAATCAAAGTAAGCAATACGCCAATTCCCAAAAGCTCTACAACAACGGTCATATCAGTAGCTGATTGTACACTGCTGATATAATTAGTAACTGATTTTCCAGTTTGTCTGGAAAAACCAGAAGGAGAAGCCATCGTTGCTTCGCCGGTTGTATTGGCAGAAGTGCCTCCCTGCCCATTTTCCATTTGTCTGCCGCGACCAAAATTTTGCTCTACACGACTTGACTGCGTCTGTTGGGAAGCAACTTGTGACGCCAACAGTGAATTGGTGACGGGAAGCGAAACGGCTGCTCCGACAGCGGTTCCAATGATAATAGAAACAAAAGTAACAGTAAATAACTCAGTTATAAATTGTAGAGCTACTTTACTTTTCTTCATACCGATTGCTGTCAGCACCCCAACTTCATATTTGCGTTCATGGATATTAAAAATGTTGAGTACAATCAAAACGACTCCACCAACCAGTAGCACAATCAGAAGAAAAATACCAGCAAATTTGCTGAGGTTTTTCAGCGGCACCAAACTCTGTTCATAATTGTTTAGATCGGTTGAAGAAACGGAGTAGTCATCTGACAACCCCATATCTTTTACTTCGTTTTGAAAAGATTCGTAGGCTGACACATCGTTAAATACATAAGTGCCAGAGGTTTTAGTCCGTAATGCAGTAGTAGAAGTCACTCCGGTATTCTGGTCTGTAGAGGTTTTCGCTGCTGATGTTGATTGGGCAACAATATTATTCATAGTTCCGGTGCTAATAATAATCAAATTAGCCGGATCGCTGGAAGTAGAAAATTGCATCATAGTGTTGGTGGATTCCGTGTTGCTGTTGTTATAGATACCTGTGATAGTAAGTGTATAGGTTTCACCGTCATTGTTTGGATTGGTGATCGTGATGGTATTTCCTACAGATAAATTATTGAGCGATGCTAATTCGTTTGAAATTAAACAAGTATTGTCCGCAGCTGTCAAATCAATCATGGAGCCATCCGTAATAGAGCTGTTATTCTCTTGAAAGTTTGTCATCGCGCTTTCGCTGCTGTATGCGGTGAGGGAGAAGTTCCCCTGTGTACCCATCCCCTCCGGGATATTTCCACTCATTTCTTTTCCTTCGCGGGCATTCTGACGGTCTTCTGTCGAAGCGGATGCAGATGAATTACTTGAATTCTTGGAAGATGAAGTATCCACGGGCTCAAAAGAATTGTTATTTGCGTTGACCGTGCTGGAAATGGTGTAATAAAAACTTGAGACGGATGGAGCGGATGCATAAGTCTTTAGCTCATCAAGCGTCGGCCCTTGAAGCGATGACAGTTTCGAGCGAATATCTTTACTCGAAGTGTTACCAGAAGATGCGGCGTTTTGTGTATTCTGAAATAAAGACTCACGGTTAACAGAAATTTGCCCGGTGATTTTTAAATTATCCAGACTTTGGGATTCCACTTTAGATGCCGCTTGCCGAATTGACAAAGCTACACAGCTGGAAATGGCAATTACGAATACGATAATGCCAACCAAAATATTGCGGCCTTTAGAGCGTGCAATGTTCCGCAGTGCATTGCGAACAATATACATATTTTCATCTCGCCTTTCAGGCGCGGATAAATATCATTCATCCGCATTTTTTATTTGAAAATAGTGTACGGTTGCTTTGTGGTGCTCTCGTGAGAAAATTATGAACTTTAGGTGAACCTAATCGAGCAACATTTTAGCTTTTGAGATCCAGAAAGAACAGAAAAAAGCAAAATTCCGCTATCGGTAAATATTGTGAGCTAACAAAAAAGTAACCGCATCAAAAAGCCTAAATTTGGCTTTCCAATGCGGTTTTTACTTTTTAAAAGCCGTGTCACTTTTTCCATAAAGATATGGGGTTCAAAGCAGGCATAAAATAAACGAACTGCTTGCAGGCTAGCCTACTCTCTTGACAAAATTCTACTTGCATGTTAATATGAAGCTAACTTCATATGAAGTCTGCTTCATATTAGTGGAAGGAAGCCCCACATGAAAACACGAGTAAAAGAACTTCGTACTGCAGCTGAATTAACCCAACAGCAATTAGCTAACTTGGTCCATGTTTCTTCACGCACCATTATTTCTATCGAAACAGGACAGTATAGTCCTTCTCTTCTGCTGGCATATCGGATAGCGCAGATCTTTGGGGTCACCGTGGAAGATTTATGCTGCCTAAAAGAAAATAAAGAGTTGGGAGATAAGCAATATGAAAATTTATAACAAAAAGTCTTTCATTTCAGGAATAACTTCATTTCTCTTAAGCTTAGTACTGTTATTATGCTGTATTTTTGAAACATTTGATATTAAGTCAGTTTTATTGATGATCGCATTGTTTCTCTTCGGAATGAATGGAATATGGAGAAGTACATCGTATCAAATGTCAAAGCAAGATAAGGTTGATGATCTGGATGAAAGGAATCATTTGATTCGATTGAAGTCGAAAAGCAATGCATTTAATGTTACACAGATAGTCTGTTTTATCTTGATCATTGCTTTTATGTTTCTAGGTACTATCGCAAAAGAACCGTTTTTTACTTACGCTGGAGTTGGACTGACTTTCGGTTTCAACATTTCAATGATAGCAGAGATTATCTCTAGCATTTATTATGAAAAGCACACTTAAAGGAGGACAAATTTTATGTCTAAAAAAAAAGGTCTGCCAAAAATAAAAAGTCAAAGTAACTTTGTGTATGGCTGTATAAGTACCATTCTTACCATTGTTTGTTTGGCGGGATTGTTCATAAAATTCGAATGGCGCTTTCTGATTGCTGGAATTTTTCTAATTGTTCTGGCCATAGTAAACTATTCTCTTGCCTTTTCACGAAAAGGGACCTTAGAACATCTTGCAGACAGTAATGATGAACGAGATATCTACATAACGATGAAAAGCAGTCGATTAACACTAAAATTATTGAATTACATTCTATGCACAGGTTGTTTTATCTTCTTAGCTTTATATGGAGTGTTAAAATTACAGATTTTTCTTATCATTTCAATAACTTTATGTGTTGTGCTTTGTATATTATTTATTGTTGCGCTGCTTGTTAATATTTACTGCGAAAAGCATAGCTAAAACATCATTGTTATTAGATCAAAGGATAAGCGTGATTGTGAAAACTGATGTGAATACCAATCAACGCGCACGTATCGTAGAAGAATCAGTAATAAGTTCACTGAGGTTTTTCCCGGTGGACTTATTCTTATATTGTTATGCATGTTTCTTTCTAAAAAACGGCATAAGAAAAGCCGCATCAAAAAGCCTATATTTGGCTTTTCAATGCGGTTTTTCGTCCCTTAAAATCTGGTCGAGGTGACTGGATTCGAACCAGCGGCCTCTACGTCCCGAACGTAGCGCTCTACCAAGCTGAGCCACACCTCGAAAAAGATAGCCCCAAAAATTCTGGGGCTCTTTGGCTGCGGAAGAAGGATTCGAACCCTCACAAACAGAGTCAGAGTCTGTCGTGCTACCTTTACACAATTCCGCAATATTTACTGGAAACAGCGATATTTATTATATCAAATACTAGGGAAATGTCAAGAGGTTTCTCGATGTTTTTTGCGTTTTTATTACAATTACACCAATTCCATTTTAAAATCAGCAAACAAAGAAGGCTTGCTAACGATATTTAGCAAGCCTTCTTATGATTGATCGGATTCCTTTGAATCCGCTACTTTTCCTAAAGGACAAACTTCAAACAAACGATCGAAATAGCCACCATCATGTAAAGATAAAAATTGATCTCCGGCGACAATAATATGATCCGCCAAAGTTACTTCCACCGTACGGAGCGCATCACGTACCGCCTCCGTTACCTGCAGATCTTCTTTCGAGGGCAAAATTGCTCCACTGGGATGATTATGCGCAAGAATTGCAAATACCGCATCATACTGCACAGCCATTTTAACAAGAGGTTTCATATAAATTGCCGACGCAGTTACGCTGCCCTTTGTCAAAATTCCACACCAGCGCATTCGTTGATTGCTGTCCAGCAACATCATCTGCACGCATTCTTCCTTCATGCCCTGAAAACGATTTAAGAAAAGGCGCCCGGCTTCCGCATAATTATAAATTCTAGGTGCCTTGGAAGCACTAATCTGATAACAACGATAAAAATCGGGAAGTTGTTTAAAGAAAGTAATCGCTACTTCTCCGATTCCTTTTACCTTGCGCAGTTCCTGCTCCGGAGCATCTAATACACCGGCAAGAGAACCGAAACGTTCCAAAAGGCGATGAGAAAGTGCATTGGTATCGCTGCAGCGCTCACAATAAAACAGCATCATTTCCAATACTTCGTGCTCTGCAAAACCTTCAATGCCTTCCTTACGATACCGCTCCCTCATTCGTTCCCGATGACCTGCATGAGGGTTCTTAGGAGATATTTTCCCTGTCATTTCATTTTCCGGCTGCCCGGTTTAACAGGTTCACCAGCTCCCTCCTTACAAAGCGGACAATTTTCTGGTTCCCAGTTTGGTAAATCCAACTGTAAAGCACTGGCAACAACCGGCAATGGAGAAGTACCCTTACTACGATCCACTACACAGGCAATTCCCAAAACAATCCCACCATGATCTTCAATAATTTTTGCCGTTTCCAAGCTGGATTTTCCGGTCGTTACAACATCTTCCATGATGAGGCAGCGTTCTCCTTTATGAATTTCAAAGCCGCGGCGCAGCGTCATGATATTATCGACACGCTCGGTAAAGATGGCACGTTTTCCGATCTGACGTCCAATTTCATACGCATAGACAATTCCGCCCATGGCAGGTCCGACTACGACATCCACATTCATCTTTTTGAGCTTCTCTGCAACGGGCGCCAAAACTTCAGCTGCTTTTGCCGGATATTGCTGCAGTTTTGCCATCTGGCAGTACGCATTCGAATGTCTACCAGAAGATAAGAGAAAATGTCCCTCTAGAAAGGCGCCGGTCTCTTTTAATATCTCTGTGATCTGTGCCTCTGTAATCATACGCTTATACGCTCCTTTATTCCATTTCTGTTTCTGATTTTTCATTATATCCTACTTTCTCCCTTTTGAAAAGTTTTTTCCTCATTTTATCCTTTTTCTTATTTTTTTCATGTGGTATGATAAAAGAGTATTTTACAAAAACATTTCTGTCGATCAATATCGAGGAGGAAATTCATGAAAAGCGTCACCATTCAGAAAAACGATGCAGAACAGCGGCTGGACAAATTTTTGACCAAAACTTATCCGAATCTGCCGCAGTCCATGCTTTATAAAAGTATTCGAAAAAAAGATATCAAACTCAATCGAAAACGATGCGAAATCAGCACTCGTCTAAAAGAAGGGGATGTGCTGGAAATGTATCTAAAAGATGAATTTTTCCAACAAGTCGAACAGCCTTTTGATTTTCTGAAAGCTCCGGATAAGTTAAAAATTCTCTATGAAGACCAAAATATCATGCTACTCGATAAAAAGCCGGGCTTAATTGTGCACCCGGATGAACATTATCATTTTGATTCTCTGATCGCCCGCGTACAGCATCATCTCTATGCTACCGGTGAATATGACCCAAGAGGAGAAAACTCCTTTGCGCCCGCTTTAATTAATCGAATCGATCGAAATACCGGCGGCATCGTAATGGCTGCTAAGAATTCAGAATCACTGCGCATCATGAATCAAAAAGTAAAAGATCGGGAATTGACGAAACTATATTTATGCCTTGTTTATGGTCACATGAAGAAAAAAGAGGATACCCTGGAAGGATATCTGCAAAAGAACGAATCTCAAAATCGTGTCTATATCAGCAATAAGCCGCTCCCAGAAGGGAAAACGATTCGTACCCGCTATCGAGTGCTGGACGAGGCCCCAGATGTTTCACTTTTGGAAGTGGAACTTCTAACTGGCCGCACCCATCAAATTCGTGCTCACCTTGCAAGCATTGGTCATCCATTGATTGGAGATGGAAAATACGGCACCAACACAATCAACAAACGGTTTGGACTACCCTATCAGGCTCTTTATTCCTATAAACTCCGATTTGATTTTTCAACAGATGCCGGCATTCTGAATTCTTTAAATGGACAGGAATTTACGGTTTCAGAAATGTGGTTTCTCCAAGACTTTGAGCGCTGGAAAAAAGGAAAGAAATTCTAAAAAGCATTAAAAACGGGGCTGATTTAAAATCAGCCCCGTTTTGATATCACGTTTTTAACGATTAAAAGCCAAGTGGCTCCGTTTTAGTGCCGAACGAATCGCCTCAAAAAGTGGGATTGCCACAACATCAGCAATCGCTGCATTTACAAGTGTTACCGCTACTTTTACGCCCATAATATACTTAATTGCATCTTCCGGATTGCCAAGCAGAATTGCTTCCAGCCAGCCATGCCCCAAATACAACAGGCACTGCGCAAGAGATCCAACAATTGCTGCCGGAATAATTCGTTTTAAAGTCGGCTTCTGATCTCCATGAATGCCCCATGTAATCAGTCCTGTAATAAATGCCATCAAAAATTTCAATGCAAACGTAACCAAGCTGGAATCCGCCCAACCAGTGAGCAAGTCATAAAAGAATCCACCGATTCCTGCCGCAAATCCTCCATAAACCGGTCCGAGAACAAGGCCTGCCAAAACACAAAAAACATTTCCGAAACCGACCTGTGCTTTCGTACCCATCAAAGGAAATTTAATGCTTAGGAAAAAGCCAGCCAAAACAACCGCCGCCAGCAGTCCCGTAAATGCAAGATTGCTGGTCATGTCTTTTCCTGTAATATTATATCGAAGATTTCTCAAGGAGATAGAAGCAATCAGCAAAAATACCGCTATCAGCCCCAACGGCAGTGCCAGCCAAAGCTGCATCATACTTCCCGCAACAGCTGCTCCAATTGCAAATAAAGCTGCCATTACATAACCAATTAAAGTCTTCTTTTGTGTTTGTGCATGTTGTTCCATATTGTTCTCCCTCATTTCCTGTTTTGGTTCTTTACTTCCCCTTGCTAGAATGGTACTATTATATTCGGTAACTGTGCTTTTAGAAAGCTACAATTATTAAAAATTTGATATGCACAGTTTGTAGGTGAAAAAATGTTTTACGACAATATGAAATTAAAACGCAACGGAAAAATTCCGCTATATCAGCAATTATATGATCAAATTAAGCAGGCAACGGCGAACGGAGCACTTCGTCCGGGACAAAAGCTTCCCTCTATCCGTGTTTTGTGCGAAGATCTTTCTTTGAGCCGTACTACCGTCGAAGCTGCTTATCAGCAGCTCTGTGTAGAAGGTTATCTCAAATCCAAGCCCCAAAGCGGCTATTATGTATTGGCAGCAGGCGGACAAAGACCTGTAAAGCCGCCTATCCTTTCTGATACTTTCTCTGCCCCTTTCTATCGTTACAATTTTGGTGCAGAATCAGTGGACAGTGACTGTGCCGATCTTAAAGCTTGGCGAAAACACATTCGGGATCATCTGAACCGCCAGGAAGTTTTAGTCCGTTACGGAGAGCATCAGGGAGAATTACCACTGCGGCAAGCTCTGCGAGACTATACCTATGAAGCGCGCGGTGTGATCTGTAATACCGAACAAATTGTAATTGGTGCCGGTACACAGCCACTTCTATATCTGCTCTGCGGACTTCTGCAGGGAAAAGTTGGCGCCGTCTCCATGGAATCTCCCGGCTTTTTACAGGCTGAACAAGTCTTTTCAGACTGTGGAATTGGTGTCATCAAACTTTCTGCAGATAAAAATGGCCCAAAAATTTCTGACCTTTATGAAAGCAGTGTTCATTTACTATATGTAACCCCCTCCAGTCGTCCGCAATCTGGTGAACCAATCCCCCTTTTGCGTCGGCAGGAACTTCTTCAATGGGCAAAAGAAACCGATGGCTTAATTATCGAAGACGACTATAATGGAGAACTTCGCTATCGTGCCCGCCCGATCGGCGCAATGCAGGGAATGGGAAACGGCGGCAAAGTCATCTATCTCGGTTCTTTTTCAAAGCTTCTGCTCCCCAGTGTACGAATTAGTTATATGGTACTTCCATCCGCACTGCTGCCCACCTACCTGGAACGAGTCGGGCATTATAATCAAACTGCTTCCCGTATCGAACAGCTCGCTCTTTCCGACTATATTAAAAGCGGCCAAATGCAGCGTCATCTGCGGCGGCTAAGAAAAGTTTATGCACAAAAAAGTGAACTTTTACAGCAAGCTCTAAAAACACAGTTTGGAGATTTTGTTGACATTTCATTGCAGGAAATCCCACTCTATGCAGTGATCCGGCTAAAAAATGCCCCTTCTGTTCCGCGCCTTGTAGAACTTGCAGCAGCCGAAAGCGTCCGGGTCCTTCCAGGACAAAACGGAACGATTCTTCTGAGTTTTGCAGGAATTCCACAAGAAGAAATTGTTCCTGCTGTAAAAGCATTGGGACGCGCATGGAACAAAATTTTGTATAAATAATCAAACATTTTTCCTTTTAATGGATAGAAACAGCCAAAAAGAAGCTCCTTTTCCTCTTGTTATCCGCAAAAAGCCTTGATTGAAGATTTTTTTCATAGTATAATAGGTATCTATGAAATATTTTGTAAAAGAAAATGCTACAATATGTAGACAAATAAATCAGCATGAGGAGTAAGAATAGATGATCTGCCAAAACAAATATCGCACTCACGCTTGCGGCGAAATTCTGGAATCCGAAATTGGAAAACAGGTTCGTGTTGCCGGATGGGTGGAAAACATTCGTGACCACGGCGGTGTTCAATTTTTAGATCTGCGCGACCAAAGCGGCGTTGTACAGATTGTTGTCCACGATGAAGCAATGCTCAAAGAAGTCAATAAAGAATGCAGTCTTACTGCTGGTGGAACCGTAGTTCTCCGAGATCAGGATACCATTAATCCAAAGATTCCAACCGGTACTGTAGAGATCAAAGTGGATAGTCTTACCGTCCTCGGAAAATGCCTGCCGAATCTTCCTTTTGAAGTCTCTCAAAGTCTTGACACAAAAGAAGATGTACGCTTAAAATATCGCTATTTGGATCTGCGCAATCCAAAAGTGCACGACAATATTATCCTGCGCAGCAAAATTATCTCCTATCTTCGTCAGCGAATGACAGAACTGGGATTTTTGGAACTGCAGACGCCGATTCTCTCTGCCTCTTCTCCGGAAGGCGCCCGAGATTATTTAATTCCAAGCCGCAAACATCAAGGAAAATTTTATGCGCTGCCGCAGGCTCCGCAGATTTTTAAACAGCTTTTGATGGTTTCCGGATTTGACCGGTACTTCCAAGTTGCTCCCTGCTTCCGCGATGAAGATGCCAGAGCTGACCGCTCCCCCGGAGAATTTTATCAGCTTGATTTTGAAATGGCTTTTGCCACTCAGGAAGATGTCTTTAAAGTAGCTGAGGATGTTCTCTATCCTACTTTCTGCAAATTTGGCAATGGAAAAGCAGTCTCCCCCGCTCCTTTCAAGCGGATTCCCTATGAAGAAAGCATGCTGCGCTATGGTACAGACAAGCCTGACCTGCGCAATCCCCTTTTAATTATTGATCTCTCCGATCTCTTTAAAGAAACTGCCTTTAAACCGTTCCGCGGCAAATGTGTACGCTCTATCACGGTTCCTGACTGCGTCAAACAGTCCCGCAGCTTTTTTGAGCAGATGCTGAAATTTGCTCTTTCTATCGGCATGAAAGGCCTCGGTTATATTGAAGCGATGGAGGACGGCTCCTTCAAAGGCCCAATCGATAAGTTTTTAACCCAAGAACAGCGTGCAGAGATGATTAAGCGTTCCGGCCTCGAAAAAGGAGACGTTATCTTCTTTATTGCGGACGATAAAGACTTTGCTCCAAAACTAGCAGGTCAAATTCGCACAGAGCTCGGTGAACGTCTGCATTTGATCGATGAAAGCCGCTATGAACTCTGCTATATCGTTGATTTTCCGATGTACGAAATTGACGAGGAAACCGGAAAATACATCTTTACGCACAATCCTTTCTCGATGCCGCAAGGCGGTATGGACGATCTTCTTCATAAAGCCCCAGAAGACATTCTCGCCTATCAGTACGATATTGTCTGCAATGGTGTAGAACTTTCTTCCGGTGCCGTGCGTAACCACGATTTGGAAATTATGAAAAAAGCCTTTGAGATCGCCGGATATACCGAGGATGATCTCAAAAATAAATTCTCTTCTCTCTATAATGCGTTCCAATACGGTGCTCCGCCGCATGCCGGAATGGCACCTGGAATCGACCGCATGGTAATGCTTTTGACCGGTGAAGATAATATCCGTGAAGTCATCGCATTCCCCATGAATTCCAATGCACAGGACGTTATGATGGGTTCTCCCAACACGGTTACCGAACAACAACTGCGGGAGATTCACATTAAATTGCGGTAGTTGTCTGAAAGGAGATTTAAAATGGGAAATTTAAACTTTAAACAGACTCTTTCTCTTGCGGTCGTAATCGTTGTTGCCTGCGTTTTGATTTTAACACTGATCAAAGGGCTGGGCTACCTCGCAATCACCTTAGTCAAACTGGCTCTGCTTTGTGCTTTAGTCGCATTTGTTATGCAGCTTATTCGGCATATCCAAGAAAAACGCGCCTCTAAATAAGAAGCATTATCAGCGGATGAACCGCATATTAAATAATCCGCCGGAACCATTTGTGCAGCCAGCATGGGAATTTTCTTTTCCCCTCTTGACTGCACAATTTTTAAACCCGGCAAAAAGGAGGAACCTTATGGTCAGCCATGAAGAACTGTTAAGTCTTGCAAAACTTGCAAAACTTTCTATTCCACCCGAAAAGCTTCAGAATCTTGCGGAAGAAATGAATTCCATCATTGATTTTGCGGATACCATTAATTCCATTCCCGCAGATCATAACGATTTTGATAATATTAATGGTCTTTCTAATGTGTTTCGTGAAGACACAATACAGGAAAGCCTGCCGCAAGAAGAAATTTTGAAAAATGCGCAGGATCAGGACGACGGCTGTTTTCTCGTAAAGAAGCGGTCATAAGGAGGAAACAAATGGATTCTTACAGTACGATTCGAAAAATTCAGTCAGGACTCCTCCACAAGGACTATTCCTGCGAAGAACTGACCAAAAGTTATCTGGATGCAATTGAGCGCGATAACCAGATTTTAAATTCCTATGTGACCGTGACTCCAGAAGAAGCATTCTCCGCTGCAAAAAGAGTTGACCAGAAAATTGCTGCTGGAAAACCGCTTTCCCCTCTAGAAGGCGTGCCGATGACCTTAAAGGACAATATCAGCACCAACAGGATTTCGACTACCTGCTGCTCTAAGATTTTGAGTGGTTACTCCCCAATCTATGACGCTGCTGTCTGGGAAACTTTAAAAGCACAAAATGCTATTCTCCTCGGCAAAACCAATATGGACGAATTTGCAATGGGTTCCACCTGTGAAACAAGCTGCTATGGCGGCGCCAAGAATCCGCACGATTTAACTCGGGTCCCTGGTGGTTCTTCCGGTGGTGGTGCCAGCGCTGTTTGCGCAAATCTCGCCGCTTACGCATTGGGCAGTGATACCGGCGGTTCTATTCGGCAGCCCGCCTCTTTCTGTGGTGTTGTCGGGTTAAAACCAACCTACGGTGCAGTCTCTCGTTATGGTCTGATCGCATTTGCAAGTTCTTTCGACCAAATTGGGCCGATCGCCGGCTGTGCCGAAGATGCCGCACTAGTCTTTGATGCGATCTCATCTTATGATGAACGTGACAGCACCTGCAGCGGACGAAAAGGGGGTCCCTGTGCTGAAAGTTTAAATCAATCCATCAAGGGCATGAAAATCGGTATTCCGAAAGAATATTATGAGGGCCTGCGCCCCGGTGTTCAAGAAGCATTGGAAGACGCTCAGAAAACCTATCAGGAACTTGGCTGTGAACTGGTTCCTCTCGCTCTACCGGAACTTCAATATGCACTGCCTGTCTATTATATTCTGGCTTGTGCAGAGGCTTCTTCCAATCTCGGCCGCTATGATGGAATCCGTTACGGTTACAAAACGGAACATTACAATGATCTTAACGAAATGATCTGCAAAACTCGAAGTGAAGGATTTGGCGCAGAAGTTCAGCGCCGGATTCTCCTCGGCACTTATGTGTTGTCTTCCGGCTACTATGATGCCTATTATAAGAAAGCACAGATTCTGCGCGGAAAAATCGTTGATGCATTTAAAGCCGCCTTTCAAAAATGCGATATGATTCTTGCCCCCACTGTTCCTGTAACAGCACTTCCCCAGCATTACAGCTCAAACGCGGTCGACAACTACCGCACAGATATTTGCACTGTACCGGTCAATATTGCCGGACTGCCGGGGATCAGCGTTCCCTGCGGAAAAGACGAAGACAATATGCCGGTGGGAATGCAGCTGATCGGCAGGAAATTTGAGGAAGCAACGATTTTGCGGGCTGCTCACCAATATGAAAAAGCTGTTCGTGACACCGTATTTTGCCCGGTAAAAATGGGGGTGGAAAAATGAGTCAGTACGAACTGGTTGTGGGCCTTGAAACCCATGTAGAGCTTGCCACTAAAACAAAAATCTTCTGCAGCTGTACCACTGAGTTCGGTGGAAAACCAAACACTCACTGCTGTCCCATCTGCATCGGGCTGCCTGGTACCCTTCCAAAACTGAATCAAAAGGTTGTGGAATATGCCATCATGGCAGGCCTTTCCACCCATTGTGAAATTGCAGAAGAAAGCAAAATGGATCGTAAAAACTATGTTTATCCTGATCTGCCAAAAGCTTATCAGATTTCACAGTTCGATCAGCCGCTCTGCAAAAACGGCTATCTCGATCTCTCCGATGGACGCAGGATTCGGATTCTGCGTATCCATATCGAAGAAGATGCCGGAAAGCTCGTTCATTCCCGTGGAAATACCTATGTAGACTATAACCGCGGTGGTGTCCCTTTAATCGAAATCGTCACGGAACCGGATTTCCGTACAATTGATGAAGTTCGCGAATATGTAGAAAAGATCCAGTCCATCATGCGCTATATTGGTGTCTCTGACTGCAAAATGCAGGAAGGTTCCGTACGATGCGACGTCAATATCTCCACAAGAGAAAAAGGCTCCAAAAATCTGGGAACTCGTACAGAAATCAAGAATATGAACTCAATCAACTTTATCACGAAAGCGGTAGAATATGAATTTGCACGGCAGATTGATCTTCTGGAAGCCGGTAAAGAAGTTACCCAGGAAACTCGCCGCTACGATGAAACAAACGACTGCACCGAAGAAATGCGTGGAAAAGAAGATGCACAGGATTACCGCTATTTTCGTGATCCTGACCTCGTTACAATCCATGTTTCAAAAGAAAAAATTGCCGAACTGAAAACTCTTCTGCCGGAACCGGAAGAAGATAAATTCCGCCGCTACACCGAAGAATATCAAATCAGCGAAGCAGACGCCAAAAATCTTCTTCGGTATCGTCGCTGTTGGCAATATTTTGATCAGGCTTCTGAGGGAATTCAAAATAAAAAAGCGCTTGCTTCCTGTATTTTAGGACAGATTTTTCGCCGTCTGGAAAGCGACAGTGCCAAGGAAGCTTTCGAAATCAACGTTACTCCCAAACATCTCCATGAACTGATCAAATTGTTGGACGACGGAAAGATTCGAATGAATCTTATAAAGTCCACTTTGGAAAAAATGCTGGACACTGGCAAGCCTGCTGCTGACTTTTTATCAGAAAAGGATCTTGCCGGTATCAGCGATGAAGATCTGCAAAAGCTTTGCAAAGAGGCCATCGAAAAGAATCCAAACGCTGCAAAAGATTATCTCGGCGGCAAAGAAAAAGCGATTAAAGCATTAGTTGGCTTTGTAATGAAATCAACTCATGGCCGTGCGGATGCTCAAAAAGCAGAAACAACTCTGGTAAATCTTTTTAAAAATTAAATAATTTTCTGATATCATTTTTTAAAAGGGTTCTGTCTTCCTATCGCAGGAAGACAGAACCCTTTTTTTCAAAATAGCACCATTCAAATTGAATTTGTATAGACTGGGTTATAAATCATTTGAAGGTGAGGCAATCATATGCAGTTTTTTGAAGCTTTTTTATTTGCTTGCTCCGCAAATCTCGATAATATGACAATTGGCATTACTTATGGAATCCGAAAAATTCGGATTCCTTTTCTGTATAATGTAATTATTGCCCTTGTTTCCTGTATAGGGACCTTTCTTGCGATGACTCTTGGCAGTTTTGCAGCTCATTCTCTCGCCCCAAAATATGCACAGACAATCGGCAATCTTTTGCTGATTTTTCTCGGTCTCTATTTCTTATGGGATGGTATAAGACCGATTTCTCCCAAAGAGACATCGGCTAAAAACAAAAATGCTCAATCTCCTGCCGTTTCTCCCTCTCTCCTTTCACTTTCTCAAACCTTACTGATCGCCTGCGCGCTGACCCTTAATAATCTTGGTATGGGGATTAGTGCCAGCATTGCCGGGCTTCCTTCCATTCTAACCTCCTGCTGCACTTTTTTTGTGAGCATCGCCATGCTATGCCTTGGGCAATATCTCGGAAAAACCTATTTGGCTAAAATTTTAGGGCATTATGCAGAAGCAATTTCCGGCTGCATTCTGCTGATTCTAGGGCTTTGCGAATATATTTAACCCCTCTTTTACCAAAAAGCCAAATAAAAGCAGCACTCGTGATAACTATAAAAAGGCAGTCACTGCATTATAAAACACCAAGATCCAAATTTTAAAGAATTATCGTTTAGCTCTTATTTCCTATTATTCTTATATTTTCTTTGTTTTTCCATTTGTTTTCTTTAAAAGCGATTTTTTTACTAAAAATTTGACAAATCATCAGATTGTGATATAATGTAACAAAAATGTAATTGATGATTACAAAACTTACATTTATTTTAAAATCAAACGATAATAAAACAGAAAGAAGGATACGATTGAAATTAAAAAGATCTGCAGCCTTACGTATTTTAACAGTCGTTTTGGCCTTCTCCGTTGTTACTGCAAACATGGCACTCCCTGCTGTTCATGCAGAAGACAGTGCTTCTCTGCAGGCACAACAGTCTGAGCTTAACAATCAACAAAAAGAAAATGATGATCAGCTTTCTACATTGCGGCAAAACAAAGATGAAAAGACAGCTTATGCCGCCGCCTTGCAGTCACAGCTCGCTACAATCGAAGATGAAGTCAATAATTATAACAATCAGATATCAGACTTGGATTTACAGGCACAACAGGTTCAGGATGACATCGACAAAATGCAAACGCAAATTGACGATGACACAAATCAATTAAAAGAGCGTTTGTGCGCACTTTACATGGGCGGAGATGCCTGCAACCTGCAAATTCTTCTCTCTTCTAAAGACCTATTGGATTTGGCTGATAAAACAGAAGCAGTCACCATGGTCACACAGCATGATACCGACTTGATTGATCGGTTGAAATCAGAAAAACAGGAAGTCCAAGACAAAAAACAAGTGATTGATCAGAAGCGTCAGGAAGTCGCAGCTCTGAAAGATTCTGTTGATCAGAAGCAGCAACAGTTAACCTCTTCTCTAGAGGAAACTACTCAATTCCTGCAAGATATCGGACAGCAAGAAACTGATCTGGAAAGCAAGAGTTCTTCCTTGGATGCACAAGCTGCTAAGATCTCTGCTGCTCTCAATAGTTGGTCAGGACAGCAAGCTTCTGCAAGCACCTCTCCTGCAGCTCAAACAACACCAGCAACTCAAACAACAGCAACTGCGGCTTCTGGAAACAGTGGAAGCAACAATTCCGGCTCTTATAGTGGTGGCTCTTCCACCGGTGGTTCTTCTAGTTCTTCCGGAGGATCTTCTGCCTCTTTCTCCAGTGTGATTGCCAAAGCGGAATCTGCTCTTGGAAAGCCTTATGTAATGGGTGCCGCTGGTCCAGATGCTTTTGACTGTTCGGGTTTGATCTGCTGGGCTTATGGAGTCTCTAGAACCACTGCACAAGGACTTTGCAATGAATGTTCTAGAATTTCTGTTTCTGAAAGACAGCCTGGCGATTTGATTTTCTTCCAAGGGACTTATAACTGCGGAGAAACCGTTACACACGTTGGCATCTACATTGGCAGCAATATGATGATCGATGCCGAAGATGGTGGCGTCTCCGAATGCTCAACAGAATCCTCTTATAATCTGCAGCATTTCTACTGCTATGGTAGACTATAAAGAAACTACATAAAAATTTTCACCCGGATGAAAAATCATCCGGGTGTTTTTTTAAGAAACGATAAAAAGGGACCGCTACTCAAAGCGATCCCTTTTATCATAAATTTTTATTTTTCTTCAAGGCATGAGAAAACAGGCTCTAGATTTCTAAGAAAAACAGGATCATTTTGATATTGTCCATGAAAGCTAATAAAAAGCAATCCATCTTCTTTACAGAGGAATAAACGGTCATATCCCATTTTTAAAAAATCCGGATTGCCAAGCTCTCCTAAAAAGTGAAGTGCCGGCGCATCTTTTTCATATTCCATCTCCGCACATGTTTTTTCTCTACGCATCGCTTCCATAAAATCATCATCTACACGTTGCTCATGTGTAAGCGGTTTTTGCTCCGCTAGACATTCCTCAAATGCGGAATAAAATTTTTTGACTAAATCACTATCTTTCGCAGCGGATGCAGAAGTTCCATATTGATAAAAATGAATCTTTCTAAGCTTTTGGTTGGCATGTCCTGTCCTCCCCAATCCATAAAATGCAAAAAAGCACAAAATTGCTGCTACAAGCACTATTACTAAAATTTGCTGCATAATAACCGTCCTTTGTTTTGATTTTTCCGTGGGACTTAGTATACCACTGCTTCCTATAATTTACAAGACGATCATTGAAACAATTTAACCACATTTTCTACCTCCTGCTGCTTCTCCTGAGCCAGAAAGTCATCATAAGCATAAAACATAAATCCATCACATTTAGCCGCACGGCCTGCCTCTACCTGTCTTGCCATCACATCCGTACTATTTTCCCATGCACCGCTGTCTGCATTGGAATCCGCTTTATAAAGCCCCAACCCAAAATAAAGCTTTACTTGCGGTTCTGTTACTAAATTTCTCCACGTTTCAATCGCATTTTCATATGGGAGAACCGGATGATTGAAATTCACATAAACCTGAGGACAAATATAATCCACATAGCCCTTTGTTTGACCCCACGCTGCAACATCTGCTCCCATTTTGCGATCATTCTCTAAATTCACCTGCGGTGACACTCCAAAAACAGTCTGTGCAGAAACATTTTTAATTGCCTGATATACTTCTGTCATCATCGCATTAATATTGGCTACACGCCAATCTAAGAGAGACAGACGGCTACTGTCAGATTGCCCACTGCAATAACTTTGATAAGCTTTCTGATCAAATTCTTCTTTGTCTGTCGGATAAAAATAATCGTCAAACTGAATTCCATCCACCGGATAATTATGAGCAATTTCTGCAGCTCCATCCGCAATGAGTTTTCTCACTGCCGGATATGCTGGATTAAAATACTTTCCATTTTCCCAATCCACCACATAGTCGGCAGTATCCTCCTTGGAACGGTAAAGATTATAAGGGTTTTGTTCCGATAAAATAGAAGGAGTCTGATTCACCTGAATACGCAGTGGATTAAGCCATGCATGGAATTTTAGTCCTTCCTCATGTGTCTTCTGAACCATATAGGCAAGTGGGTCATAGCCTGGATCTACGCCCTGTGTATTGCCGGTCAAATGCGACCATGGGAAGTATGCACTGGGATAAAGTGAATCCGCAAAAGGCCGCACATGAACAACTAAGGTGTTCATTCCATTCTGTTTCGCCGTCTCTACAATTTTGTCAAATTTTTTCTGGAAGGCCTGTTCACTTTTATCCGATTCACGGCTCATATCCAGCGTCATATAAGGAACCCAAACTGCCCGCATTTCGTCTGTGCTGCTGCTTGCAGACGATGTCCCGGCATTGGTTCCAGTAGACGAAGGCAACGATTCGAATGCGCTTTTTGCAGAGTCCGGCTGTGAGGAACTAGAAGTCACTTCACCATTTCGTCTTCCAAAAGTCATTGAGATAATAACAACTAATACTAATGCTAAAATTCCAAGTAAAATTGTATGCTTGTGAATTGAAAACACCATTTTTACATCCTCCTCGTTATTTGACTTCGATCAGAGTATCCGGTACTATCATATATAGGGACAATCTTATTTTTTTAGAACGGAGGACTATACTTTTGGAAAAATTTCTAATTAGCTACCTGCTTTTTATCAACCTACTCTCCTCTGTTTCCATATTTCACGACAAACGTGCTGCAAAACTAAATAAACAGAGAATTCGAGAACGAACTCTTTTTATTTTAGCAATTTTAGGCGGCAGCCCGGGAATTTTTTTCTCTATGTTGATTTTTCATCACAAAACTAGAAAATTAAAATTTATAATTGGAATTCCCTTTATTTTAATTTTACAACTGATCACAGGATTTTGGGTTGAAAGAAACGTCAATCCCTCTTTTCCCTTTTGATATAACAATAAAACCTCGCTGATAATTGTTTTTCGTCTTTTAAAAATGGTATTTTTTGCTTTTATTTGTCCATACTCTTTTCGGAGGTGTTTTTATGGATAAAAAATATGGAAACATGTTTGAAATGCTCAAGGATAACCCGGAAGCAAAAGCCTATTTTGATAATCTTCCACCAACTGTCCGGCAGCAAATCAGCACTAGATCTTTTAACGTCAATTCTTTTGAAAGTCTGCGGCATTACGCAGATAATTTAACACGCGGAGACTATTAAATCTTAAATGTAAAAAAGAGACACTTTCAAAAAGTGTCTCTTTTTTTCTCTCTAAGAAACTTCAAATAAAAGAGTCCCATGAAATTAATGATTTTTGGGCAATTGCATAACAGTATTTACACTTAATAATAAAAAAATCATGCAAAAACGCATAGCATAAAAACGGTTATTTTGGAAAAAATAAGCTATAGTTATTTTAAAAATTATATTTAGGAGGTTAAATGTGGAAATCGTAAATAAAGCAACCAACAAGCATCAAAAATGTATCGACGCATGCAACAAATGTGCACAGGTATGTATTGAATGCATGAATCTGTGCCTTAGTGAAAGCGATGTAAGCGCTAGAAAAATGTGTATCATGACTCTTAATGAGTGCGCTTGCATTTGCAAAGAGGCATCTTCATTTATGTCAATGGAAGCAAAGTATGCAAAAGATTTATGTAAATTGTGCGAAACGATCTGCAATGAATGTGCTCAGGAATGCGCAATGTTTAAGGACGATCATTGTAAAAAGTGCGCTGCTGAGTGTCAGGCTTGCGCAAATGAATGTAAGACGATGGCTAGTATGTAAATCCAAAGCCTAGAGCAATAAAGTAAAAAACCGTGTGGAATTAAAACCACGCGGTTTTTGTTTTACGCCACATTATTAAACAAGTACTAATCTTGGTAAATTCATTTAGATAATTAAAGTGATTAATAGCATATGCTTGCCATATGGGACAAGCCCAAAAGCCATATTACACGCACCTTGAACATGAGGTGTTCTGATAGCATTTTTGTGAGATAAGGTTGCTTTAAGCAAATCAAAGAATAGCTAAAAAAGAAAATCAGAGCCGCCAAATTCAGCAACTCTGATTTTGGTGCGAGGGGGGGGACTTGAACCCCCATGAAATTGCTTTCACATGGACCTGAACCATGCGCGTCTGCCAATTCCGCCACTCTCGCATTTATCTTCAATTTTCCGACTTGAATATAATATCATATCTCGCCCTTGTTGTCAACCGTTTTTACCGCATTCACAATAAGAAAAAGCGGTCTCTGCACCATCTGCAAAGGCCGCTGCTTTTACTTTTATTTTAGCAAAAAAGGCTCTGGTTTTATAGTAAAGCCCGCACAATCTCATCTGTATGCATGCTGCGTGAACCTTTCACTAAAACAGTATCTCCGGCAGTCAAATATTGTTTCAATGCCTCTACTGCCTGCTCGTTTGTTTCGCACTCTTCATATTCAAGTTTAGAGTTTACACTGAGTGCTCCCTTTACAGTCTCTTTTGAGCGTTCCCCTACTGTAACGAGAAAATCAACGCCGGATTTTGCCGCGAAGATGCCACACTCAAAATGTGCATTTTGAGAACATTCTCCCAGCTCCAACATATCAGCCAATGCCGCCACACGTCTTCCTTTTTTAAAAGAAGAAAGCACTTCTAAGCTACTTTTAACGGCATCTGGACTGGCGTTATAAGAGTCATCGATAATTGTAATACGATTCGCTTCATGAATCTGTTGACGCATAGCGAGCGGATGATAATTTTTCAGAGCACAAATTGCGTTTTCAATGGATACCC